>CALVUV010000053.1 GCA_944363685.1 uncultured Bacilli bacterium | reverse complement strand
GAGAATAGTATGAAAAATCGTGTTATGGGACAAGATGAAGCGCTACATTTAGTTAGTGAAGCGATACTTAAGTCTCGTAGTGGAATAAAAGATCCTAATAGACCTATTGGTTCATTCATATTCTTAGGTCCAACTGGTGTTGGTAAAACTGAAGTAGCTAGAACTCTTGCTTATGAACTTTTTGATGATGAAAGACATATGGTTAGAATTGATATGAGTGAATATATGGAGAAGTTTAGTGTAAGTCGTTTAATTGGTTCGCCTCCAGGATATGTTGGATATGAAGAAGGAGGACAATTAACTGAAGCGGTTAGACGTAATCCATATAGTATTGTTTTATTTGATGAGATTGAGAAAGCTCATCCTGAAGTATTAAATCTTTTACTTCAAATACTTGATGATGGTAGAATTACTGATTCTAATGGTAGAACTGTGGATTTCAAAAACACTATTATTATCATGACATCTAACTTAGGTAGTGAATATATTTTAGATGGTGATACTAGTAAAGTAATGGATGAAGTAAGAAGTCATTTTAGACCAGAGTTTATTAATCGTATTGATGAGATAATTATCTTTAAGCCTCTTAGTAAAGATGCTATTTATGAGATTCTTGATAAGATTATATCTGATATTGAAAATAGACTTGTTACTAGTGATATTCATATTAAATTAACTGATAAGGCTAAAAAATATTTAGTTGATGCTGGTTATGATGTTAATTATGGCGCTAGACCTTTAAAAAGAGAAGTTAGTAAAACTATTGAAAGTTTACTTGCTCATGAACTTGTTAAAGGTACTGTTAAATATGGAGAGACTGTTACTTTTGATGTCGTTGATAATGAATTAATTATAGAAAAATAGATGTTTAGGCATCTATTTTTTCTGTAATTATTACTAACTGCTTTGATTTATCTTTTTTACTACAAGTAGTTAGTATTAATCTTTGTTTATTAGTTTTATTTATTTCTATAGTACCATCTTTTGGTTGTTCTTCTATTTTTGTTACTTTGTAATTTATTTTTTTATTATTATAAGTTAAATTTATTTTATCATCTATAATTAATTTATCTAAATCATCAAAGTAAGCGATAGAACCAGGTCCTGAATGAGCGGCTAGAACTATTAAATCTTTATCATCATTAAGAATAGTAACATTTTCTTCTACATTATTATGAGTACTGTTGATATCATAGATATCTTTAGTTAAATTTATTTTATCTATATGTAGTGTAGCGATAGGTATTTCCTTTTTGCTATTATTAATGTAATTGATTTTATTACCAGTATTAGTTGTAGAAGAAATATTTGTAGTATTTATTTTCTTTTCATTAATACTTTCACTACTATATATTATATAACAACTACCTATATAAAGGGTTAGTACTAATAGACTAACTAAACTTTTTCTTAGCAAGGAAATATGCTGGTAATAATGTAATGCTTATAAGAGGGTAGCTGTTTTTTTCGGTACTAGTATTTGGTACTACTATAGATATAGTTTCTTTAGGTTTTTCTTCTTTTTTCTTATAATCATTTATTGTATAAGTATATTCTTTATTTATATCATTTATGAATATTTCAAAAGGTTCTATTTTAGTATAACCTTCTGTAGTATTAACTTGTACTATTTTATAATGACCATAAGGTAAAGTTATTTTAGCAGTACCATTTACATCAGTAGTAATTGTATCAACTAAATTATTATTAATATCATAAATTTCAAAACTTATATTAGATTCACTTTCCATTAGCTTACCATCACCAAAATATTTTTTGATTGTTACTTCTTTTTTTAATACTTCATTTTCTATTACAAGATTTATTTTTGTATTATTTGGTGTAAATTCTATTTTATAAGTTTCATTATTAGGAAGATATCCAACCCCTGTTGTTGTCTCTTTTAAATAATAAGTACCATAATCTAGATCATCAGTTGAACTAGATAAATTAATTTCTAAGTTATCATCTAAAGTAAGGTCTTTGATTTTTTCCATCTTATCATTATAAAGAGTAAATTTACTATCCTCTAATTTAGCTTCTCCACTACTTATGTTAGTACCAGTATCCTTATCTATTTTTTTAAGATTTAGTTTTAATTCATTAAAGCAAAAGTTTACTTTTCCATTTTTACTATTAGGACTACCTATAGTTGCTAAGTGTTGACTATTAGGATTATAGTAGAATAATACTGGATCATTCTTATAGCTTCTTCTATATGTTACTTCATAACAACCTTCATTTTTGGAATTTGCTGTTAAGTTGTTGTTTAATTTGTCTATTCTTGCATTGCCTGTTGAAGTAATGCTGTATGATATTAATACACGATTGCTATCAACAAGTTGTATTGGTTTATTTACTATTCCATAGAATGTTTGGTTGTTAAAACTTGGTAATACATAACTGTTATTAATTAAATTATTTATTTCGTTTATCTCACTATTATATGGTTCTATTCTATTACCATTTAAAGTATCAGTAAAATAAAATTCACTATTAGGTTCTACTGTTTGCCAAATCATAAGTTGAGTTATTGCATACCATTTTAAATCAGTATGTTTTTCATAACCATAACCAAAACTTATTATGTCATTAATTCTACTTAATGTTTCATTACTAATTTCAGGTAGTGTTGATACAGTTTCATAAGTATTATTAGATGGATTAAATTTCTCAAATGGTTGGAGACAGTAAGCTAATTTTCCATCGCTTGTTCTTCTATAGACCCTAGCTTTTTGATAGTATTTAGTATTAGTTGTTTTATCAAGTCTAACCATGTAGATATTATCAATATACTCTGCTTCATAAAAAGAATCAGTAGAAGCATTTACTGGAGTAGTACCTAGTAAATAAATAAAACTTAATGTTAAGAATAATAATATTTTTTTCATAGTTTTCCTCCTTTTTTCTTAACGAGGCTTACTCTAACATTAGTTAAAATATAATGCAAATTGGTAATTTTTAAAATTCGAGACTTTTTTTGCTTCAATTTTTAATTTTCGCTAGGGGAATTTTTAATTTTGAAGGGTAAAATTCTTTGAATTTTAAAAATTCATACTTTTTTAATTTTTTTTTGATATAATGTTTTTAGGTAGGTGTTAGATATGTTAATAGTAATAGAAGGTGTTAGTGATGGTGTAGGGAAAACTACTCAGATTAAAGAACTTTATAATAAATTAATTAGTGATGGAAAAGAAGTTATTTATCATCATTTTCCTAGTTATGGTAAGCCAAGTGCATTTTTAATAGAAGAATATTTAAAAGGTAATTTAGGAAAAAGAGAAGATATTGGTCCTTATGTTGTTAGTAGTTTTTATGCAATGGATAGATTTTATACTTATCATAATGAATTAAAGAGTGCTTTAGATGAAGGAAAAAAAGTTTTATTAGATAGATATACTACTTCTAATTTAATTTATCAAGGAGCATTATTTGAAGAAGGAAAAGATGAATTTTTAAATTATATTTGTGATTATGAATATAATAAACTTGGTCTTAAGAAACCTGATTTAGTAATATTTTTAAAATTAGATAGAGACTTTGCTAATACTCTTAGAAAAAATAGAAATTATGATGGAATTGATGGAGATATTAATGAGAAGGATCAAAATTTTTTAGATAAAGTTTATGATAATAGTTTATATGTTGCAGATAAGTATAATTTTAAAGTAGTTGAATGTAGTAAAGATGGAGTATTACGTAGTATTGATGATATAAGTAGAGAAATTTATGATGTAGTAAGAACCGTACTTGACTAAATTTTTCCTTCTATATATAATAATAGACATATTTTAGGGGGAAGCAATTATGAAAATCATTTATTATGAATTTAAAGATGGTAGGAGCGGATATATTACACCATTTACTTATTCTTTTTTTAAATATAAAGTTTTTAAAAAAGGTGAAAGAAAAAATGTTTTGTTATTAAAAGAAAATGTTTCTAAAATTCATTTTAAAAATTGGGAATTGTTTAATGAATTGTCGCTTAATGCTAAAGATTCTGATGCTGAAATAATAATTAATAATAGTTTTGTTAATAGTTGTTTTTATGTGGATAATAGTAAGAAAACAAAACTTATTTTTAATAGTGAAGATGGAAATGATGTATTATGTGCTGATTTTATAAATGCTGATAGTGTCTTTTTTAGAGTTAATGGTCAACATATTTCAGATTTAAGATGTGTAGAGACAGAAAGTGTTTCTATATATGGAGAGTCTTGTAATGTTGATAATATATATATTACAAGTAAAAATATAGAATATAAATGTAATAATAACGATATTAATAATTTGTCGTTATGTGGTGATATGGTAAATATTAGTGATTCTAATGGTAAAGTTAAATCTTTTTATACAAGAAGTGAAAATTTTTCTTTGGAGTCATCTAGTTTTGAAAGTAAAAGTGGAGTCTTTAGTTTGAAAAATATCCCTGTTATTAATGATTCTCTTTGGTTATTTAATGAACCTATTAGATATAATGATAGTAATATTGGTAAAATAGGTGAAAATTTTCTTCTTGATGATGATACTTTTAGTAAAGATAAATGTTTTGATGTAGCTAGAGCATATCTTAGTTTTGTTTTATCTAAAGTAAAAGAAAAGATTGAAGAAGAAATAGATGATAAATATGATTTGTTTTATAGGGAAGTTGAAAAAGATTTAAAAGATCTTAAAGAAGAATATGAGGCAGCGGATGAAAGGTTATCAGAAATAGTTAATACTTATGATGATTATTTGCAGAATAGAGAAATCAAACGATATGTTAAGAAGAACTAGTTTAGACTAGTTTTTTCTTTAGTTTTAGCATATAATAGAGATAGTTTGGAGGTGCTTTAAATGAGTGATATAGAGATTGCTAATAGTGTGGAGTTATGTGATATTAAAGAAGTTGCAAGTAAACTTAATTTAACTTCAGATGATATTGAAATGTATGGTAAGAATAAGGCTAAGATAGTTAAGGATAAAGGAGAAAAAACTGGTAAAGTTATTTTAGTAACTGCTGTTAATCCTACTCCTTATGGAGAAGGTAAGACAACTGTTAGTATTGGTCTTGCAGATGCTTTTAATAAGCTTAATGAGAATGTATGTCTTGCTTTAAGAGAGCCTTCTTTAGGACCTGTTTTTGGTATTAAAGGAGGAGCGACTGGTGGAGGATATAGTCAAATTGTTCCGATGGAGGATATTAATTTACATTTTACTGGTGATTTTCATGCGATTAGTTCTGCTAATAATTTAATAAGTGCAGCAGTTTATAATCATATTGAAAAGGGTAATAGTTTAGATATTAAAAAAGTTACATTTAGTCGTTGTTTAGATGTTAATGATAGAAGTCTTAGAAATATAAAATTAGAGTGTAATGCTAATGAGTATGTAGATCATTTTAATATAACTGCTGCTAGTGAAGTTATGGCTTTATTTTGTCTTGCTACTGATATAGATGATTTAAGAAAAAGATTATCTAAGATAATGGTTGGTTTTAATAGTAAAGATGAACCTGTTTATGTTAAAGATTTGAAATTAGAGGGTGCTTTAACAGTTTTACTTAAAGATGCATTTAAACCTAATTTAGTACAAACATTGGAAGGGGTTCCTGCTATTGTTCATGGTGGACCTTTTGCAAATATAGCACATGGATGTAGTAGTATTAAATCTATTAATCTTGCTAGAAGTTTATCTGATTATGTAATTACAGAAGCAGGTTTTGGTAGTGATTTAGGTGCTGAAAAGTTTTTAGATATAGTTTGTCCTAAAGCAGGAATTAATCCTTCTACAGTTGTTTTAGTTGTTACTATTAGAGCTTTAAAATATAATGGAGATGGTTCTTTAGAAAAAGGAATATCTAATGTAGATGCTCATCTTAATCATTTAAAACATTATAATGTTCCGATAGTTGTTGCAATTAATAAATTTAGTGATGATAGTTTAGAAGATATTAGTTATGTTAAAGAATATATTGAAAATTTAGGTTATCAATGTTCAGTTAGTGATGCCTATAATAAAGGTGGAGAAGGGGCAGTAGATCTTGCTAAGGCAGTTATTAAGTCTTGTTCTTTACCTAGTAATTTTAATACTATAGTTGATGATAGTATGGATATAGAAGATAAAATAAAAAAACTTAATTTGGATGTTTATAACTCAAGTAAGGTAGAATATAGTGATGAAGCTAAGGAAAAATTAAAGCTTATTGATACAATAGGACTATCTCATCTTCCAATTTGTGTAGCGAAAACACAATATTCGATAAGTGATAATCCTAAACTATTAGGATATCCTAAAGATAATATATTACATGTAAGAGATTTAATTATAAATAGTGGTGCAGGGTTTATTACTGTGCTTTCTGGTAAAATATATACAATGCCAGGACTTCCTAAAAATCCTAATTATGAAAATATTGATTTAGTAGATGGAAAGATTAGGGGATTATTTTAATGAAAAAATTAAGTATTGAAGAAAAGATAGAAGTATTAAAACAATTATATGTTTTAGAGAAAGATGAAGATAAGAAGATGTTAATTCTGTATCAAATTAAAAAGTATGAGGAGTTATTAAATGTTAAAGAAGAATTATGATGACATTTTAATGGATAGTTTGAATGATTTAGTAATGGACTCAAGTTGTTCAAAATGTGGTGGTAGATGTGATTATCATACAGGTATTTGTAAATACTGTGACTCATTTAATGAACGTTTAAAAAGTCATTATGATGAGGTAATGGCTATTATTTCTTCAATTGATAAAGATAATATAAGTAAGTCTTTAATATTGCAATTATATGATTTTATTAAAAATAGTGATGTAAGTTATGACTTTTTAGAAAAGTTTGATATTATAGAAAAAACAAAAGGGATTATAAAGGACTTGGAATATACTGATAATTATAGTAGTGAAGATAAAGAACTTTTAGAATATATATTTACATATGATAGTTTTTTAAATGTAAATGCGGTACTTAGAGATTTAATAATTAGAGATGTTATTTTAAAACGTAATACTCTTGATGAGGAGTTAATTAAGAAAGTACTTAGGCATTTAGTTATTTCTAGTACAAGAGAGTATAGTGAAGGTTCAGAATTTTCTTTAAAAAGATTTAAAGATGGTACTAATGGTGAGACTTTTAGATATGATGTCTTTTTGAGTGAGGAGATGTTTTATAGATTTTATAATGAAGGAAATATTAGTATGTTTTTTATATTGGCACATGAAATTAGACATACATATCAAAGCTTTTGTAGAGATAATAATATTATTACTTCTTATATTGATTTATTGGCTTTAAAAGAAGCGATACTTAGAGGTTATAGTAGTGATATATATTTTAATAATAAGAATTATGTTAAGAATCTATATGAGATAGATGCAAATGTTTATTCTTATTATGTGGCTAGTAATTATTTAATGTCTCTTGGTATTTCTACTTACTTAGATGTTGATATGGAAGTTAGTAAAGAAACGGAAAAAATGGGGAACCTTTCTAGAGAAATAGATGGAGAAATTGTTAATATTAATGATTTTTTTGCAGATTATGTTAATGATAAACCTGATTTATTTAATAGGTTTCCTCAATTAGCATATGAATTTAAAGAGGAAAATGGCAATATTATTTATAAGAGTAAAGATGAGATTATAGATGAGTTTTTGTGTTCTGGTGAAGGGATGGAAGAGATTTATTTTAATCTTATAAAGAATGCTAAAGAAAGAGAGAAAGTTAAAAATACTAATTTAGAGAAATAAGAAAGAGGTGGTTTTTGTGTTAAAAATATATAATACAGATATTTCTACTAATCTTTTTAGTAAGATTGATAGTTATGAAATTGGATGTTGGGTTAATTTAGTTAATCCTAATGAAAGTGAGATTGATGAGGTTTCTAATGCTTTAGGAATAAAGAAAAATTTTATTATGAGTATTATTGATGATGATGAGAAACCTCGTATAGATGAAGAAGATGGGGTTAAAATGCTTCTTTTAGATGTTCCTGTTTATGAAAATAAAAATGGAATGAGAGCGATTACAACATTACCTTTAGGTATTCTTGTGGTTAGAAATGATTATATTGTTACAGTATCTTTACAACGTTATAGTATTATAGATGATTTTACTAAGGGAAGAGTTAAAGAGTTTTATACTTATAAGAAGAGTAGATTTATTATTCAGATGATTTATAGACTGGCTTTATTATATTTAAAGATGTTAAGAGATATTGATAATAAAATAGAGATTGCAGAGTCAAAGATTTTAAATGCTACTAAAAATGAAGAGTTACTTAATTTACTTGCACTAGAAAATAGTTTGACTTATATTATTACAGCTTTAAAGTCTAATGGAGTTGTTTTAGATAAGATACTTAAAGGTAATGTCATAGAATTATATGAAGAGGATCAAGATTTACTTGAAGATGCAATTATTGAAAATAATCAGGCAATAGAGATGGGAGATTTATATAGAGGAATCTTATCTAGTACTACTGATACTGTTGCTACTATTATTTCTAATAATCTTAATACTATTATGAAATTCTTAGCAGGTATTACAATTGTTTT
>CALVUV010000052.1 GCA_944363685.1 uncultured Bacilli bacterium | reverse complement strand
GCAGATGCTATTGCAAGGTATAAAAGAAGTAAAGGTTATGATGTTTATTTTCAAACTGGTACTGATGAACATGGTTTAAAAATAGAGACTAAAGCTAAAGAAGCAGGAGTTAGTCCAAAAGAATATGTTGATAAAGTAGTAGAAAATGCTAAGGACTTATGGAAGGCTTTGGATATTTCTTATGATTACTTTATTAGAACTACTGATGAAGGACACGTTAAAGCTGTTCAAAAAATCTTTACTAAACTTTATGAACAGGGAGATATTTATAAGGGAAGTTATAAGGGACTTTATTGTATTCCTTGTGAATCTTTTTGGACTAAGACACAACTTGTAGATGGAAAATGTCCTGATTGTGGTAGAGAAGTTAAAGAAGTAGAAGAAGAAGCTTACTTTTTAAAACTATCTAAATATCAGGATAGATTAGTTGAATATTTAGAGTCTCATCCTGATTTTATACAACCAGAGTCTCGTAAAAATGAGATGATTAATAATTTTATTAAACCTGGACTTGAAGATTTATGTGTTTCTCGTACTAGTTTTAAATGGGGTATACCTGTTCCTTTTGACAATAAACACGTTGTTTATGTGTGGTTGGATGCTTTGACTAATTATATTACTTCACTAGGATATATGAGTGATGATGATAGTAAATTAAAAAAATATTGGCCAGCTGACTTACATTTAGTTGGTAAAGAAATAATTAGATTTCATACTATAGTATGGCCTATTATTTTAATGGCTTTGGATTTGCCTTTACCAAAAAAGGTTTATGGTCATGGTTGGCTTGTTATAAATGGTAGTAAGATTTCTAAGTCTTTAGGAAATTATAAAGATCCTAGAGAATATATTAAATATTTTGGAGTTGATGCTGTTAGATATTTTGTTTTAAGAGAAGTTCCTTTTGGAAGTGATGGTAATTTTTCAGTAGAAGCTTTAATTGATAGAACAAATGCTGATCTTGCAAATACATTAGGAAATTTAGTACAACGCACTATTAGTATGGCTAATAAATATTTTGATGGTGTAGTTATTAATAAAAAATGTTATGAAGATATAGATACTTTACTTATAGAAAAAATAAATAATTTGGATAGAGAAGTAACTGAAGATATTGATAATCTTGAAATTCCTGGAGCATTAAATAAGATATTTGAAGTTTTAAGAGCTAGTAACAAATATATAGATGAAACTACTCCTTGGATTCTTGCTAAAGATGAGAATATGAAAGATAGATTAGAGACTGTCTTATATAATTTACTTGAATCTATTAGAGTATGTTCTATTAATCTTTCGTTTGCAATACCTTCTACATCTAAAGAAATTTTAAGACAAATTAATAATACTAAAGAAGATAATAATTATTTAGATGATAATAAATATGAAGTAAATAGTCCTGAAATTTTATTTGAACGTATTGATAAAGAAAAGTTTTTAAATGAACATAATTTGTAAAATTTCTTGTAAAGTAGAGAAAAAATGAGATTATTTTAATTGTAATCTCATTTTTTTATGTTATAGTGAAGGAGTGGTAAGGTAGTATTAAGCAGTAAGAAAGGATAGGAATATGCCTAAAATATTTGGTGTAGAAATTGATAGTATAATGTTTTACTTGCTGTATTTAATATTATTGGCCTTTGTTATTTTGGAACATAATGTGATTGATATTATTTACTTTTTTACTTTAACTATCTATTTAATAAGACTCTTTATTATAAAGAGAAAAAAGAAAAAGAAACTTGTGAATTAGTGTTTGTTGCATTGGTTTCTTTTTTTGTTTATAATTTTTTTAGGGAGGTACATTTTATGTTTATTGATACACATTGTCATTTAAGTGGTGAAGATTATGATGATATAGATAAAATTATAGAAGAAGATAAGAATGCTATGGTAGATAAAATAGTAGTCTCAGGCTGTAGTAAGGAGAGTATAGAGGAAGTATTAGTACTAAAAGATAAATATGATATTGTTTATGCTACGCTTGGATATCATCCAGAGTATGCTTCTATTATTACAGAAGATGATTTAAATTATTTAAAGAAGATACTTGATAATGAAAAGATAGTTGGTATTGGAGAAATTGGTCTTGATTATCATTATGGTAAAGAAAATATTGATAAACAAAAGTGGTTATTTGAAAGTCAGTTAAAAATAGCTGAAGAGTTAAATTTGCCTGTGATTATACATTCTAGGGATGCAACTCTGGATACAATTAATATTTTAAAAAAGTATAGGGTTAAGGGAATAATTCATTGTTTTAGTGGAAGTTTAGAGACTGCTAATATTTATATAAAAATGGGATTTTTATTAGGCATTGGTGGTGTTTTAACTTTTAAAAATTCTAAGCTTAAAGAAGTAGTAAAGGAGATTCCTATGGAATCTATTGTTCTTGAAACTGATAGTCCATATCTTACTCCTGTTCCTTTTAGAGGTAAACAGAATTCATCTAAATATTTAAAATATATAGCAGAGTATATTTCTGATATTAAAGATATTGATATAGATGAAGTGTCAAAAATTACCAGTAGAAATGCTTGTAATTTATTTGACTTTAAATAGAGATAATGCTACTATTACTTTAATAGAAAATGAGGTAGGATAGTAGTGGGATCTAGATTTTTAAAATATTTTTTATTTGTTATTATGATTTTTGGTTTAGGATTTGTTGTTTTATCAGGTAATTCAAAAAAAGTAATTACAACTTCTAATATTAATAGTGTTAAGAGCTTGCAAGCTGTACATATTGTTAATAAATATAATTCTATTAAAGAAGCTGAGAAAAAAGTAGAGATTCCTTTTTTTGAAAGTTTTTATGATGCTATTAGTGTGGCTAGTACTAGTCCTGTTGCTTTTAATGGAAAACTTACAGCATATGGTCCTGATTGTCCAGGTTGTTCTGGTAATAGTGCTTGTCCACCTCGTCAAAATTTTAAGAATGGTAATATTTATTTTGAAGATCAAGTTTATGGAACAGTACGTGTAGTTGCTGCTGATAGATCTATTCCTTGTGGTAGTATTGTTAGAATAAGTGGTATTAATATTTATAGTGAACCTATTCTTGCTATTGTTATGGATAGGGGTGGGGCAGTTAATGGAAATCATATGGATTTACTTTTTACTAGTCAGTCAAATTTAGAGGGCTTTGTTACAAGCAATGTAAAATTTGAACTTATAAGGTATGGTTGGTAAATAAAAATGTAAAATTTAAAAAAATATATTGCTTTTATAAAAGATACTGTGCTATAGTTATATTGTAGAAGGAGGTTAGACAAAAGATGAAAGATAATAATAATAACTCTAAACAAGTGTTATTATCAGTGCTAGGTGTAGCAATTTTAGTTGTAGCTGTAGTAGGAGTATCATTCGCTGCTTTCAGTTATCAAGGTATTGGTAAAGTAGAAAATAAAATTACTACTGGTACTATAACCATGAATTATAAAGAACCAATAAATGGTATTAATCTTACTGAGGCTTTACCAATGAGTGATAGTGATGGAATGGCTTTAACTGGTGATAACAAAACTTTTGATTTTACTGTTACTGCTAGTGTAACTGGTGATGCTACAATTAACTATGCTATTGTTGCTGTACCTGATGAAGGAAATAGTGGTACTGCTGCTGTTACTGATGATACTGTTAAAGTTTATTTAACTGATCAAGAAGATACTGCTACTGGTAATACAACAGATCCAAAAATTTTAAGTTCATTAGCTTCATCTGATACTGCATCATCTGCTGGTGTACCTGGTAGTCTTGGTGGATATGTATTAAAAACTGGTACTTATAGTGGTACAAGTAATTCAGATAGTTATCGTCTAAGAATGTGGATTGATGCTGCTGCAACAGCACCATCAACTTCAGAAACTTATACATTAAGAGTTAATGTATATGGTCAAGCTAATGCTCAATAGTATTGATTGATTATTGAAAAATAAAGTGTCTAATCTCTGGCACTTTTTTTCTTTGTTAAAAATTGATTGCTATCTTTTTATAAAATGTGTTATATTTATAATAGAAAGTGAGGAGTTAAGATGGAGGAAAAAGTAGAGATAAAAAATAATACTAAAGAGGTGTTGTTTTCTTTATTTGGAATTTTTGTTTTAATAGTTGTGGTAGCAGCAGTTTCTTTTGCAGCTTTTAGTTATTCAGGATTAGGTGAAAGAAATAATACAATTACTACTGGTACTATTAATATGAGTTATAGTGAGCCATCTAATGGAATTAACTTAGTTAATGCACTTCCTACAAGTGATGCTAATGGTATGGCTTTAACTGGTACTAATAACGTTTTTGATTTCACTGTTTCAGCAGAAATTAATGGTAGTGGTAATACAACTATTAATTATGCTATTACAGCAGTTAAAGATCCTAGTAGTACTGTAGTTGATAGTGCTATTAAGGTTTATTTAACTAATATGGATTCTAATGCTGATACACAAATTTTGGCACCTACTAAAGTATCTGATTTATCAGTAACTGGAAGTAGTGAATCATCTTCTGCACCTAGCGGACAATTTAAACTTACAACAGGTACTTTTACTGCTACAGGAGATCATAAATATCGTTTGAGAATGTGGGTTGCTGATGATTTCTCTGATTTAAATGCTACTGGTAATTATACATTAAGAGTTAATGTATATGGTGCTGCAGCTGCTCAATAGTTTATAGGAGGAACATTATGAAAAAAGAACAAAATAGAAGTTCACAATTTATTATTATTATTTGTATTTTAATTTTGATAATAGCTGTTATTGGTGTTTCTTATGCTGCTATATTTTATAGTAGAAGTGGTGAAAAAGTTAATAATATTACAACTGGTACTATGACAATGAGTTATAGTGAGAATAATAATGGTATAAATTTAGTAGATGCTTATCCTACTACGGATGCTACAGGTATGGTTTTAAGTCAACCAGGAGAATACTTTGATTTTACTGTATCAGCTTCTTTAGGTGGTACTTCTTCAATTAAATATATTATTACCGGTGTTAAAGATGAAAGTAGTACTTTACCTGATTCTGCTGTTAAAGTTTATTTAACAGAACTTAAAAATGGTGAAACTCAAGTATTAGCGCCTACTAAATTATCTGATTTAAATAAAACAACGGGAGAAAGTTATGGTGCTCCTTTAGGACAGTTTGTTTTAGCTGTTAGAAATTTTACAAGCAGTGATATTCACAATTATCGACTTAGAATGTGGGTTGCTAATGATTATACATTGGAAAATTATGTTCAAACATATAAATTAAGAGTAAATGTTTACGGTAATTCTTCAGTTTAAAGTGTAGTTTGCTACACTTTTTTCTTTACCTAAAAATATTACTGTGATACAATTATCTTATAATAATAAGGGAGTGTTATTATGGAACATAAGGATGATGAGATAAAAAAAGAAAGCAGTGGTAAATTATTTATAATTGTTATTGCACTTTTAATATTTATTTTTACTTTTATAGGAGTTTCTATTGCAACTTTTACATATACAAAAGAAAAAGATAGTGTTAATACTATAGGTACTGGAAATGTATATCTTAATTATACAGAGGATACTAATGGTATTAATATTACTGATGCATATCCAATTTCTGATGATGTTGGAAAGACTTTAACAGATGAAAATTATTATTTTGATTTTACTGTTAAAGGTAAGTTTAATGGAGATTTAGTTGCAAACTATGAAGTTTCTGCAGAAAAAATTTCTACTTCAACACTTTCAAATAATGAAGTTAAGCTTTATTTGGAAAAAAAGATTGATGATTCTTATGAAGAAGTAATGGCTCCTAAAAATTTTACTCCTTTAAAGGAAAGTACTGATTTAGGAACCATGTCAGGTACTATGTTACTTGATAAAGGTAGTTTATCTAAAAGTGGGGAAGTTAATTATCGTCTTAGAATGTGGGTTGCTGATACTACTATTTTGGGTGAATTTCAAAAGTCTTTTGGAGTTAGGGTTTCTATTAAAGCTAAAGTAGACTTAGATGATTAATTTCTCTTTCTTTTTTGTGTTTTAGAAGAATAAGAAGGTGATAGCAAAATGAAGAACAATAAAGAAGAATGGATTGTAAAACTAAAAAAAGCATTTCATTTTATAACAACAGTACTTATGTATTCTATTTGTTTAATAATGCTTATTGTTTTTTTAGCTTTTGTTGTTAATTTTATAGATAGTAGACATAATATTAAAGCTGGTAACAATAAAAAAGCATTATTTTCTGCTTATACAATTGTTAGTCCTAGTATGGTTCCATCTATTAATGTTTTAGATGTTGTTGTTACTAAGAGAGTTGATAATCCAGAAGATTTAAAAAAAGGTGATGTTATAACATTTAATTCTACTGATTATAGATATTCTGGAGTAACTGTTACTCATAGAATTCAAAATATTGAAAAAACTAGTAGAGGAGAGTATTTATTTACTACTAAAGGTGATAATAATAATACTGCAGATTCTTCAAGAATTAGTTTTAATGAGATATATGGTAGGGTATTGTTTAGAATTCCTAAAATAGGTTATATTCAATACTATTTGAGTTCTATTTTGGGATGGGTTGCTATAATTATTGTTCCTGCTGTTATGATTATAGGATATGATATTTATAAGTTAATTAAGACTTTAAGAAGTGATAAAAATAGTAATTTAGATGATAAAAAAAAGATAGAGAAAAAAGATAAGATAGAAAAGAAGAATAAGAAAAGGAGATTTAACAAATGAAAAGGATAATATTATTAATTATGGCAGGAATTGCTTTATTTGCTTTTATTTTTGTTACTTCTATACTGTGGTATAGGTTCTTCTATAGTGGCAGTTCTGTTGGTAATGATTCTGTTAGTTCTATAGAAGTTAGACTTGATGATAATAATGATACTATTAATGAAAATGGTTTAATTCCTCTTGATGAGGAAACTGCTAAGAGTTTAACACCTTATAATTTTGAAGTTGAAAATACTAGTGATGCTTCTACTACTTATAATGTAATTATAGAAGATTCTATAATTAGTGATGATGCTAATTATAGTAGTAAAGAATTACTTTCTAGGAATCAATTAGAGTATCAATTATCTTTAAATGGAAAAGTTATTAAGACTGGTATGTTAAGCGAAATTGATAATAATATTTTGGATACTAGAAATATTAGTGGTAATACAACTAATAGTTATCAGTTAAGAGTTTATGTTAGTGAAAAGGCTCAAGATACTAATTGGCAAAATAAGTATTATCATTTTGATATAGAAGTACAAATGGAGGTAGAATAATATGAAAAAATTATTGTTGGAATATGCTAATATAATTGGTTATACAGTTACAGGTTTAATTTTTGGGCTTTCATTTTTCTTAATTTTTGTTAACTTTTATCATTATGAAGAAATAAATACTGCTTATGATGTTAGTTCATATAGTGCTACTAATAAGGAAAATGCTATTTCTAAGATAAATACAATAAAAAGTAATATAAGTGTTTATGATCCAAATAATTATAGTGGTTCTTTAAATGTGTATGGTTTAAATAATATGCAATTAAAATTACAGTCTTGTGTTGAAATCTTAGAAAGTGAAGATATGATGAAGTATTTTGATATGACTAGTGTACAATTGAAAGATGCTTATAATTTTGCAACAGATTTTAATAATAAAGTTTTAAATGATTGTATTGTTATGCAAATAAAGTCAGGATTTAATGATGAAGCGGTATCTTCTCTTCCTAATGCTAATATTATTAAACCTTATGTAGATACTACACTTAATAATTTAGTTTCTTTTGATGAGTATATTACTTCTAATTTAGAGAATGCTGATCATTATTTCTTTAGTACTACTAATAATAAAATTAATTTCTTTAATTTAACAGAAGATAGTTATGTGTCTACATCTGGTGCTTATCAAGATACATTGGACTTTCTAGTAGAAATTTCTAATTGGTATAGAACAATTGTGGTAGGAGGGTAGAGATGAAAAAGATATTTAATTATATGTTTTATTTACTTAAGTTTTTACTTTTAATAGGAGCTTTTGGTACTACTTTGTTTGTTATGATGAGAATGAATATGAGACTTGATAGAAACATTGTAGATTCTCTTCATATATTTATTCCTTTCATTGTTTTGTTGGTAGTTTTTATTATTAATATTATTTTTAAACAGAATGGAGTTACAAATAACTTATTTTATAATTTAACTTGTTGTCTTGTTTTTGCTACAGTTTTATTTGTAGGTTATAGAGCAATTTTTGATACTAATATGGTTCTTAATGAAAAGTATGGTTATGGAATTGATTTTAACTTTTTTGATAACTTTATTGCTTATATGAACATTATGCTGTATGGTTTATCTATTGCTGATATATTCTTTATGTTTAAAGAAAGAGAGAAGTCTAAGAAAATAGAAGCTTAGGCTTTTTCTTTATCTATAAGGAAATTGTGTTTTTGGGGATAAAAAATATATTGACGAACGTATATTTTATGTAGTACACTTAAGTTACTAAAGGGAGGTTCGTCATATGAAAATATATAGAGCATATAAATTTAGGTTATATCCAACAGAAGAATAAAAGATTTAGTAGTAACAAGTGATAGAGTAAAATATGGTAATGAGAAAGTATTAATGAAATATGAAAAGAGATAAATAGATTATTGAGTACGGTAGCGACTATCGGAATTTAAGCCTATGGAGAATAAGGGATACCTTATCTATGAAGTAGGAAACCTTGGAG
>CALVUV010000051.1 GCA_944363685.1 uncultured Bacilli bacterium | reverse complement strand
CTTTTTTCAAAAATTTTCATTTTTCTCCTTTCCCCATCTATTTTAACAAGTCGCTCTTATATTTATAATGTATCATAACAGATAATATTAGTCAATATAAAAAGTGACTGTAAAATAACAATCACTAAAAACAACTACCTCCAATAAATTCTCTAATTATAGAATCATCTGGAATACTTTCACTTGGTATAGGTAAAATAAGTCTCAATACATTAAGTAACCTTTTCGCTTCTTCATAATAAGGAGAATCTTCATCAACAGAATAAAGTAAAGGTTCTACATAAGTCTTTAAAACTCCTAATTCATATACTAAAGCTGTATTTATTGTAACATCCGCTTCATCTTGATATGGAAAAATATACTTTTCTTCACCACTTCTAACATTATTCCAAACTTTTAAAGTATCAACAACATTATAACCTCTAGTTCTATTATCTCTAATAATTCTTCTTAAAAGTCTATTATCTGTAGTAGGAAAACGATTATGATAATCTATATTAAGTTCTGTTAAAGCAGACAAATATATCTTAAACTTATTCTTAGCAGGTATTTCTTTTAAAACTTTAGGATTAAGTGCATGTATTCCTTCTATTAACAATATATCATCTTTATCAAGTTTTAACTTTTTAATAAACTCTTTAGTACCAGATTTAAAATCATATATAGGAGCCATTACTTTTTCTCCTTTTAATAAATCATTAATCTGTTTAGTAAGCAATGAATTATCTACCGCTTCAAAACATTCATAATCTTTCTCTCCCTTTTCATTTACAGGAGTATCCTTTCTTTCCACAAAATAATCATCCATACTAATCATCTTAGGATTAAGCCCAAAACTCTTTAAATACATACATAATTTAGTCGTAGTTGTAGTCTTTCCACTAGAAGATGGACCTGCTAACAAAATTATTTTCTTATCTTTTTTATTCTCTACTATTTTCTTAGCAACTTCTAAAAGTCTATTACTTTGCAATGTCTCATCTATTCTAATTAAATCTGCAATCTTACCACGACTAACTATATCATTTAAATCTGCAATAGTTTCAATCTTCATTAACTTAGTAAAGTCTCTACATTCTTTAAAGACCTTAAACATATTTGGATGATGAGTATAAGGTTTAATTTGATTATTAGAATATGCTGTTGGAAATTGTAATACAAAACCATTATCATTTAAGTAAGTTAATTTAAACTCTTTCAAACTACCAGTAGACGGTGGCATTTGATGATAAAAATAATTATAATAATTACCTAATCTATAAAGAGTAATATAAGTATTAGTATTATATTTCATAATTCTAGCTTTCGCTAAATCATTAATACTCTCAAAATAATGAATAGCAGAAATTCTTTCTACACTAACTTTAGTAATAGCCATATCCATTTCAATTAATTTTAACATTTTTTTAGCAATAGATTTAAGTATTGTCTCTGTAAGAGGAAAACTCGTTTCTATATATATTCCTTTATCTAAAGAATGCATCACTTTTAAAGTTGCATCAAGACCAAACATTTCTTTAACTGCCACTACTAAAAGAAAAGTAAGACCTGCTATATGTGATCTATTACCAATCTTAGAATTTAAATCATAAAATGTAATACCACAAGGATCATTAATTACATAGTTTAATTCTCTATAAGTATTATTAACACTAGCAAGAATAATAGGAAAACGATAATCTTTTTGATATTCTTTACTAAGTTGTAATAAAGTTATTCCTCTACTTACAGTATCTTCTTTACCATTTACTGTTACTTTTATTTCTTCTATCATATTAAGCACCCTCTTATTCTATAAAAGATTATATCAAACTTAACACATAAAGTCTAATAATTTTGCCAAATCTTGTATGGTATAAATTAAAAAATATTTGGATATAGTAGAAATAGGTGATGATATGAACTTAATACCAATGATAGTTGATAAAGAAATAAATGGTGAAAGAAGTTATGATATTTTTTCTAAATTATTAAAGAATAGAATAATAATATTAAATGGACCAATTAATGATGAATCTGCAAGTACTATAGTAGCAGAACTACTCTATTTAGATTCTCTTAATCACGAAGATATATCTATTTATATAAATTCTCCTGGTGGTTCTGTAACAGCAGGATTCGCTATCTATGATACGATGAATTTAATAAAAAGTGATGTTTCAACTATTTGCATGGGACTATCTGCATCAATGGCTGCCTTTCTTTTATCTAGTGGTAAAAAAGGAAAAAGATATGCCCTACCTAACAGTGAAGTAATGATTCATCAACCCCTAGGAGGTGCAGAAGGACAAGCGACAGAAATAAAAATCGCTGCCGAACACATACTTAAAACGAAAAAAAAGCTAAACAAAATACTAGCTTTAAATACTAATCAAAAATTAGAAAAAATAGAAGAAGACACAGAAAGAGATTATTTCTTAGAAGCAAAAGAAGCTAAAGCATATGGACTAATAGATAAAGTTCTTTAATCTACAAACACTTTATCCATTAGTTTTTTTATTTTTTTCTTTCTTTGCTTAGTTTTCTTCTTGTTAACAAAAACTTCCCCATTATCTTTTATTTCTAAGACATCACCTTCCTTAACTTTAGGAAGAGCATCAATTCTATAAGTCATAACTTTACCTTTATAAGGTTCTACAACTACTATATTATTTTCTATTCTATCTACAATAACATCCATTGGTACATCAAAAATAAACTATCTCTCCTTTCCTAAATATCTCTTTCTAAAAGAACTATAACAAATTTAATTAGAAAAGAAAAATTACTAAATTCTTAAATTAATAGTAAATAAATATTACATTTCTCATTTTAATAAAATTAGTTCACAATATTTGTTCTTTTCATTATTATAATTGTCAAAATCAATAATTTTTTCATTTTTTAACACATAAAGTCCGAAAATATTTAAGTGTTAACTATCTCAAATTACAATTAACTTGGTGATTAACATGAGAGAAACAAAAAACAGAATGGCTGAATTACGTCATAAAAACAATTTATTACAAAAAGATATTGCAAAAATGTTAAATGTAAAAGAAAATACTTATTCTAAATGGGAAAAATGTTCTAATGATATTCCCTTAGAAAAAGTTAATATCCTAGCAAATTTTTATAATGTGAATTTAGATTATCTATTAGGTATAGCAAAGAAAATAGAACCATCAGAAAAATTAAAGATTGATTATAAAAAGATATGTGAAAGGCTATTAGAGCTTAGAAAAGAAAATCACTTAACACAAGGACGGTTAAGTGACAAAATAGGTTTCTTTCAAACAACTTATTCTAGTTTTGAAACAGGAGCAAGAACTCCTACTACTTATAAATTACTTTATATAGTAAACTTTTATAATGCTTCGATGGACTATGTTGTGGGTAGAACTGATACAAAGAGAATATATAAAAAGAATTTATCTAAGATTAATAAATAACATTTAAATATTTCAATTGACTAATATTATCTGTTATGATACATTACAGATAGAAGAGCAACTCATAAAACAGATGGAAGTAAGGAGGAGATGAAGAGTTAATGGAAGTTGCAAATGAATTAAAAAGATTAACAAACGATATTGATACTATAGGACTATATAATGAAGAAGAGGAAAGAAAAAAGATAGTTAATACACAAATAAATACAGCTAAAAGACAAGGTATTGAACAAGGAGCCAGTAATGAAAAGAAAACTATTGTAAAATCACTGCTTTCTAAAAAGATGGATATACCTTTAATAAGTGAGTTAACTGGATTATCTAAAAATCAAATAGCAAATCTTATGTAACATTAAAACTAGTCAGAATGATATGACTAGTTTTAATGCTAAATATCTGAAAATTTTAATGCCAACTCCTTAATCTTTCTAAATCTATGATTAAGTCCTGATTTAGTAATTTTCTTACCAGTTTCTAAACTAATAATCTCACTAAGTTCTTTTAATGATGCTTCTTGATATTTCTTACGATACTCCAAAGCCTCCTTAGTTTTATCATCAAGTAATTCAACACCCATATTATCTTCAAGTACTTTTATATAGTTTAACTGTTCCATAGCTGTCTCTAAAACTCTATCCATATTAGCTTGTTCACAATTATTAAGACGATTAGTTTTATTTTTAGCATCTCTATAAACCCTTATCTCTTCATAATATAGTACTGCTTTACTACAACCAATTATCTTCAAAAAATCACTTATCTTATCAGCTTCTTTAATATATAACATAAATCCTTTATCGCGACTTAATAGTTTAACATTTAGTGAATAATTATTAAGAAGTTTCTGAACAAAAACTGCTTCCACACTTTTCTCTATTAAAAACTCTAAATGATATCTACTAGTCTTTGGATCATTAATACTCCCACTACTTAAAAAAACACCTCTTAAATAACCTCTAACCTCATCATCTAACTCTACTAAATAACTAGGAACAACTTCATTATCAATACAAAAATTTTCTCTAATAAAAATATTTCCTTTAGTAATAACTAAAGCTTTTAATTTATTTTTACTAAAATTATTATTATCTAAAAGCTCTTCTTCATAAGATATCTCTTCATAACTATCAAGTAAATCTTTTAAATAATTTATAACACTATCATTTTCACTACTAATTGCAATAGATTCTTTTATTATTTGATAATTATTACGAAAAAAACCTGAAATTAAAGCTATTTTAGCAGTTTCAGTTAATTTTAATGTTGTTATTTCATTTTTTACAGTACTTGTAAAAGACATAAACATCACCCCTATTTCATCAAGTATGAGAATATTAAAGCACTAAGTTTCCTGCTATGATGTTTCAAAGTATTATCAGCAACAGTTAAAAGGTCCGCTTCAATAAATTCTGTATCTAATTTAGATAATACAGGATAATCTATCTTAACAGGATCTTTTCTCTCTTCATTAGCATACCTCAAAGCCATCTCTTCACTTATTTTAGAGTTTGAAGCAATAACAGCATCAAGCTTATGTTTACCTAAATAACTATTTATAAGATTAACATGATCACTTACAGTAAAGTCATCAGTCTCACCTGGTTGTGTTACTATATTACATAGATACATAATAGGAGTCTTAACTTCATCTAAAGTCTTCCTAATATCATCACTAATAATATGAGGAAATATACTAGTATAAAGGCTTCCCATACTAAAAATGATTAAGTCTGCCTCTTTAATAGCAACCTTTACTTCCTCTAATACTTCAGGTTGTTCTTTATAAAAAAGTCTCTTTACTTTTTTATCACTCTTAGTAATAGAAGCTTCTCCTTCAATAACACTACCATCCATCATCTCTGCCATAAGTGTTACATTAGCATCTTCTGTTAAAGGTAAAACTTTATTTTTAATATCTAAAAGAGTACAAAGTTCATTAATAGATTCTTTTAAACTACCAGTAATATTTAAAAGAGATATAAGTATTAAATTACCTAAAGCATGTCCATCTAAATCACTTGTAGTATCAAAACGATACTCTAACATATTCTTAATATTTTGACTTGTAGAAGATAAACTACTAAGTACTTTTCTAATATCACCAACAGCAGGAGCGTGAAACTCTTCTCTTAATTTACCAGTACTTCTCCCATCATCTGAAACAGTTATAACTGCAGTTATATCAAGAGGAAAGTCTTTAAGTCCTTTAAGTAAATAAGAAAGACCTGTTCCTCCTCCAAAAACTACAATCTTTTTATTATTCATTTACTACTCATCTCCTTGAAATCTCTAAAGCAACCCTAGCCGCTTCTCCCATTGCAATAACTATTTGGTAATCATACTTATTTAAGGCATCACCCACTGCATAAATTCCATCTATAGAAGTCATTAAATTATCATCTGTCTTAATATAGCCTCTATCATCTAAAATATTTAAAGGTTCTAAAAAGTTAGCATTAGGAATCTGTCCAATATATATAAATACTCCATCAGTAATTATATCATTACCATTCTTCGTCTTAATAGTAATTCTATCATCTTTACTAAAGCTTTCTACTTCTCCTTTTACAAAAGAAATATTATCTATTTTCTTAATCATATCTTGTAAATAAGCTTTCGCTCTAAATTCATTACGATATAAAACAGTAACAGACAAAGCTAACTTACTTAAATATAGTGCCCCTTCAAAAGCGGCATCAGAAGCACCCACTACTACAACATCTTTATTCTTATATAAAGCCCCATCACAAACAGCACAATAACTTATTCCCTTAGTCCTAAGTTCATCTTCACCTTTAACTCCAAGTAATTTAGGTTTACGACCAGTAGCAATTATTACATAGTCACATAAGTATGCATCTTTACTAGTAATAACTTTTTTCTCTTTATCTATCTTAATCTCAGTAACTTCTTCATATTTAACAGGAACACCTAAATCAGTAATTTGTTTTAACATCTTTAAGGCTAAATCACTTCCACTAATAGACTCGTACGTTGGAAAGTTCATAATATTACCATTATCAACTATCTGTCCTCCAGGCATAGATTTTTCTAAAATAATACAGTCTATCCCTGCTCTATTTAAATAAAGGGCAGCAGTCATCCCTGCAACACCACATCCTATAATAACTACTTTATATTTATTATTCATAAAGCACATCCTCTCTATACAACCTATTTTTTCTTCGCACAAAAACAAAGTAAATACCAACAACAAACAATACTACAGATACAAGCTGAGCCACTCTAATAGGACCTAACATTAAACTATCAAGTCTCATACCTTCTATTATAAACCTAATAAAAGAATACCACATCATATAAAATCCCATAAGTTGTCCTGTTTTTAAGTTCTTATAAAACTTTCTAATTAATAAAAGTATTATAAAGCCAATTACATTCCAAACTGACTCAAAGAAGAATGTTGGCATATAGTAATCTCCATTAATATACATACCTCTAATAATAAATTCCGGTATATATAAACTCTTCAAATAACCATATGAAGTAACATATCCATAAGCTTCACTATTAAAGAAATTACCCCATCTACCTATCGCTTGTCCAATAATAAGACCTACTACTAGTATATCTAAAAGTTTTAAAAGATTTAATTTATGTTTCTTACTATAATACCAAAGATATAAAAGTCCACCAAGTATTCCCCCATGAATAGCAAGTCCTCCATTCCATATATAAAATATTTCTATAGGATTAGACAAGTAATATGATAGATTAAATAAAACATAATAAAGTCTCGCTCCTAAAAAAGCAAAGATAATTGTATAGAAAAACATATCAAAGAGTTCATCTTTATCAACTCTATTTTTTTCTAGCTCTAAAAAGACACAAACTCCACCTAGTATTACCCCTAAAAGAATAAAGATAGAATAATAATATATTTTTATAAATCCTAAATCTAAAAACACTCTATCCATGATATTTAACCTTTCTTATAATAGGTTTAATAACAAATTCTTCTATTAAAACATTCGCTACTGAAATTAATATTGAAATAACAAGAGCAACCCAAAAATCCAAAAGGTTAAAATATTTACCTAAAATCCAATCTGCAAGTTTTAAAATAAATAAGTTTATAAATGGATAAAAAAGGCCCAAAGTTAAACCTGTTACTGGTATTGTTAATCTAACTAACAAAGGTTTAACTGTTTGATTTAAAATATAAATTATAAATGATGCAAGTATAGAAAAAAGTACAGGATGTGTTGGATCTATATAAAATGTTTCAAAACCAAAGGAAACTAAAAAGAAGACTAATGAATAACTAGCAAAATACAAAAGCCATTCTAAAAATCTATTTAATCTGATTTTTTCTTTTGTCTTTACAATTATTCTCATAGTCTCCTCCTCTAATTTATAACATCTTCTTTAAGAACTGTCCCGTATAAGACTCTTTAACTTTACTTACTTCTTCTGGAGTACCAGTAGTAACTATACTACCGCCACCATCTCCTCCTTCAGGACCTAAATCAATGATGTAATCAGCACATTTTATAACATCTAGATTATGTTCTATAACAAGCACTGTATCTTTATTATCGACTATTTTCTGTAAAATTGCAAGTAGCTTCTTAATATCAGCAGAATGTAATCCTGTAGTTGGTTCATCTAAAACAAATAAAGTCTTACCAGTCGCTTTCTTTTGTAACTCTTTAGCAAGTTTAACTCTCTCTGCTTCTCCTCCAGAAAGTGTTGGTGCACTTTGTCCAAGTTTAATATAACCAAGTCCTACATCTTCTAATACTTGAAGTTTATTCTTAATCTTAGGAACATTACTAAAGAACTCTAATGCTTCACTAACTCGCATATCTAAAACATCTGCAATATTCTTCTCTTTATAGTAAATGTTTAAAGTCTCTCTATTATACCTAGTACCATGACAAACTTCACAAGGAACATAAACATCAGGTAAGAAATGCATTTCTATTTTCTTAACACCATCACCCCTACAAGCTTCACATCTACCACCTTTTACATTGAAAGAAAATCTATTCTTCTCAAAACCATACATCTTCGCTTCTTTAGTATTAGTAAATAACTCTCTAATATCATCAAATACTCCTGTATAAGTAGCAGGATTACTTCTAGGAGTTCTACCAATAGGTGACTGTGATATATCTACAAGTTTATCAATATTATCAAGCCCAAGTATCTTCTTATGTTTACCAGGCTTTGCTTTAGATTTATATAAAGTATTAGATGCTGCTTTAACAAGTATTTCATTAATTAAACTACTCTTACCACTACCACTAACACCAGTAACACAAGTAAATGTTCCAAGAGGAATTTTAACATCTATATTTTTTAAGTTATTCTCTTCTGCTCCTTTAATAGTTATATATTTACCAATACCTTTTCTTCTAATTTTTGGTATTTCAATACACTCTTTTCCACTTAAATAACGTCCTGTAACACTATCATCATTTGCCATAACTTCACTAGGAGTACCTGCTGCTACTATTTTTCCTCCTCTATCTCCTGCTTCTGGACCAACATCAACTAAATAGTCAGCAGCAAGCATAGTATCAGTATCATGTTCTACAACTATTAAAGTATTACCCAAATCTCTCATTTCAAGTAATGAATT
>CALVUV010000050.1 GCA_944363685.1 uncultured Bacilli bacterium | reverse complement strand
GCAAGACTAACTGATACTACAATAAGTAAAGTTGAGACTAAATTAAAACAAATATTAAAGAAAGAAGCTGAATAATATGGAAGTAATATTTATAAAAGACTTAAAAAGTCAAGGTAAAAAGGGAGAAATAAAAAACGTTAAAGATGGTTATGCCGAAAACTTCTTAATAAGTAAAGGTTATGCCATTAAAGCAACTAAAGAAAATATAGAAAAGTTAAATCAAGATAAAGCCAAAGCTAAAAAAGAAGATGATTTAAAAAGAGAAAAAGCAAGAGAACTAAAGAAAACTCTTGAGAAGTTAACACTAACTTTTAAGGTAAAAACAGGTGATAATGATAAAGTCTTTGGTAGTGTAAGTTTAAAACAAATTAAAGATGAATTAAAGAAAGAAAACTATAACTTTGAAAAACAACAAATAAGACTATTAGACTCACTTTCTTCTTTAGGTTTTCATAATATTGAAATAACTATCTATAAAGATATAACTGCAAAAATAAAAGTTCATTTAATAAAATAGGAGGTGCTTTATGGCCTTAAAACAATTACCCCAGAATTTAGAAGCTGAAAAAAGTGTTTTAGGTTCTTGTTTCTTATCTAATAATGCCCTATTAATGGCCATAGAAAATCTAGATGAAACAGACTTTTATGATTCTCGTCATTCTAAGATATTTAAAGCCTTAAAAACATTAAATGAAGAAAAGGTACCTGTTGATTTAACTACTTTAACTTCAACTTTAACAAAACAAAACTCATTAAATGATATAGGTGGTATAACTTATCTTACAGAAATAACAACCTTTGTACCAACTGCAACTAATATTGAATACTATATAAAAGAAGTAGAAAATTCATCATTACTTAGAAGATTAATAGAAACTGCTGAATCAATCGCTACATCAGGATATAACAATGAAGAAAGTATAAATGATATATTAGATCAAGCAGAACGTAAAATTCTAACAATCGCTAAGAATCGTAAATCAAGTGAATTTAAAACTATAGGTAAAGTCCTAGAAAAAACAGAAGAAGATTTACAAAAACTAGCAGAAGCTAAAGGTGAAATAACAGGATTACCTAGTGGTTGGTATGATATAGATAAAATAACAGCAGGTTTACACGAAAATGAACTTGTAATATTAGCAGCTCGTCCTGGTATGGGTAAAACTGCCTTTGCCCTTAATCTTGCTACTTATATTACTACTCATACTGATAAAACAGTAGCAGTATTTAACTTAGAAATGGGTGCAGAACAACTAGCTACTCGTATTGTTTCATCTCTTGGTCAAATAGAAGGATATAAACTTAGAACTGGTAAAATGTTAAACAACGATTGGAAAAGATTTGATCAAGCAGTTAGTAGATTAAGTGATGCTAAACTATATATAGATGATACTCCAGGTATTACCATAGGAGAAATAAGAGCCAAATGTAGAAGATTATCATCATCTCCTGCAGGTCTAGACCTTGTTATAATCGACTACTTACAATTAATATCAGGTGGTAAAAACTATGGAGCCAACCGTCAACAAGAAGTCGCTGATATTTCAAGAAGTCTAAAAACATTAGCAATGGAATTACATATTCCTGTAATTGCCCTAGCTCAACTTTCTCGTAGTGTAGAAGGAAGAGAAGACAAAAGACCAATGCTATCAGACTTAAGAGAATCAGGTTCAATTGAACAAGATGCAGACCTTGTTGGTTTCCTTTACCGTGATGATTACTATACTAAAGAAGCTAAAAGTGATGCGACAAGTATTAGTGAATTTATCATCGCTAAGCATCGTAACGGACCACAAGCTACCATCCAACTATTATTTAAAAAAGATACATCAACGTTCTTAAATATGTCTAAACAAGAAAGTGAGGATGAATAAATGAATTATAAAATTGTAATAACTGTAATAATCGCTTTAGTCATAAGTACAGTATTAGTATTTATTATTCCTAAAGAAGAAACAATTAATCCTAAAAGTGTTTATCGTGTTTATTTAGCAGGAAAATCTGTAGGATTAATAGAAGATAAAGACTCATTAGATGCTTATATAGATAATGAACAACAAACTTTAAAAGAAAAATACAATGCAGATAAAGTCTATGCTCCTGAAGATTTAGAAATAGTAAAGGATGTAACTTATAATGAGAATATTTCTACAACTAGTGAAATATATAATAAGATTAAAGATATCGAACCATTTACTATTAAAGGATATGAAATAACAATAGAAGGAATAGACACTACTAATGAACAAGGAGAAAAAGTAGAAGGTAAAGACCAAACTATTTATGTATTAGACAAAGATGTTTTTGAAGAAGCAATGGATAATACTATTAGATCTTTTGTAGATAGTGATAGTTATGACAAATATCTAAGTAATGAACAAAAAGAAATAGAAAGTGGTAAAACAGGAACAATTATTGAAAACATTTATATAGAAAATAAAATAACCATAAAAGAAACAAACATTCCATCAGATGAAACAATATATGAAAATGTAGATGACTTAAGCAAATATTTATTATTTGGAACACTTGATGAACAGCAAAAATATACAGTTCAAAATGGAGATACTATTAGTGATGTTTCATTTAATAATAAACTATCTAATGAAGAATTTTTAATCGCTAATCCCGAATTTAATGATGTAAACAGCCTTTTATATGAAGGTCAACAAGTTACTATAAGTATTATTAAACCTCAATTTCGATTAGTAGAAATAGATCATCAAGTTACAACACAAGATATTCCTTATGAAACAGAAACAAGATATGACAATACACAATATTCAACTTATGAAGAAACAATTCAAGAAGGACAAGTAGGTTCTCAATTAGTTACCTCAAAAGTAGAAAAAGTAAATGGACAAGTAGAAAATGCTGTTATTGATAATAATGCAACTCAAGTTTTAAAAGAACCAATAAAAAGAATTATAGTTAAAGGGACTAAACAAAGAGGAGGTAGTGGAGGTGTTAATAGTGGTCTTAGTAGTAATAGCAAAGTAGAAGGATACTGGTTATGGCCTACAAGAACACCTTACTATATAAGTAGTCCTTATAGTTATCGTTGGGGAACACTTCACGATGGTATGGATATAGCAGGAGCAGGTTATGGTTCACCTATATATGCATCTAATAATGGTATTGTAGTCGCTTCATCTTATAAATGGGATAATGGGGAATATATTGTTATTAATCATAATAATGGATATTATACAATCTATGCTCATCTTGCAGAACGTTATGTTAGTGTAGGACAAGAAGTTTCTCAAGGAGATACAATTGGTTCTATGGGGCAAACAGGATTTGCTACAGGAGTACATCTTCACTTTGGATTATGGCGAGGCTTTCCATATAGTAGTGGTTCATCTTCTATGAATCCAATGAGTCTCTTCTAATGAAAATAAAAGTATTAGCGAGTGGATCTAAAGGAAACTGTTCATTAATTGAAACAAACTCCACTCGTTTTCTTATTGATATAGGAATAACCTATCAAAGATTAAAAAAAGAATTAGAGAAGATGAATTTAACTATAGAAGATATAGATGCCTTGCTTTTAACCCATGCTCACAACGATCATACAAGTGGTTTAAAAGTATTATTAAAACATTCTATTTTTAAGGTATATACAAATAATGATATGAGAAAAGAATTAAAGATCCCAATTGATATAGAAAGAATAGAATCATATAAAGAAGAATTTTCCATAAATAATACAAAAATAACAGTATTTAAAACCAGTCATGATGCTAAAGGTTCAGTTGGCTTCGTAATAGAAGATAACAATAACAGTCTTGTTTATATTACAGATACTGGTTATATTAATAAAAGAAAATTTAATCTATTAACTAATAAAGACATCTATTATATAGAAAGTAACCATGACGAAAAAATGTTAATGGACGGACCATATCCTTACTATTTAAAACAAAGAATAATCAGTGATGAAGGACATTTATCTAATACAAAAACTGCTAATTATTTAAAAGAATTTATTGGACCTAATACCAAATATATAATCCTTGCTCACCTAAGTGAAGACAATAATAAAGAATGTCTTGCTAAAGAAGCGACAGAAGAAGTAATAAATAGTATTTCCTATAATCCAACGGTTTTTATTGCCAAACAAAATGAAGCATTAGAAGAAATAGAGGTGTTACCTAATAATGATAAAGTTAATATGTGTAGGTAAAATTAAAGAAAAATATTTAAAAGATGCTATAGATGAATATAAAAAAAGATTATCTAAGTATACAAAATTAGACATCATAGAACTAAAAGATATAACCTATAAAGAAATAGATAAAGTAAAAAAAGAAGAGGGAGAACTCATTTTAAAGAACATAAAACAAACAGATAATGTTATAATATTAGACATAATTGGACAAGAACTAACATCTGTAGAACTAACAGAAAAATTAGAACAATTAGAAAGAGAAAATAGCGATTTAACTTTTATAATAGGTGGTAGTTATGGTTTAAGTGATGAAGTTAAAAACAGGGCAAACTATAGTCTATCATTTTCTAAATTAACTTTTCCTCATCAACTTTTTAGAGTTATTTTCTTAGAACAATTATATCGTACATATAAAATTAGAAATAATGAAAGTTATCACAAATAAAAGGAGAGTAGTATATGATAGGTAATGATTGGGATTTATATTTAAAAGATGAATATGATAAAGAATATTTCAAAAAACTTATAAATTTTGTTAATAAGGAATATAATGAAAAAACAATATATCCTCCTAAAAATGAAATATTTAATGCTTTTAGACATACTTCCTATAAAGATGTTAAAGTAGTAATATTAGGTCAAGACCCATATCACGGAGAACATCAAGCGGAAGGATTATCATTTTCTGTTAAAAATGGTATTAGAAAACCACCATCTTTACAAAATATTTTTAAAGAATTAAATGATGACTTAAAAATACCTTTTCCTAAAACAAGTAGCCTTATTCCTTGGGCTGATCAAGGAATTCTTCTTTTAAATGCTGTTCTAACAGTAGAAGCTAATTTAGCAGCATCTCATAAAGATAAAGGATGGGAAATATTTACAGATAAAGTTATTGAATTATTAAATAAAAAAGAAAGTCCTATAGTTTTCATTCTTTGGGGTTCTTTCGCTAGATCTAAAAAGAAATTAATTACTAATAAAAATCATTATATAATAGAATCAGCTCATCCTTCACCACTATCAGCTTATAATGGTTTCTTTGGTAGTAAACCATTCTCTAAAACTAATAACTTTTTAATATCTAAAGGATTAAAACCTATAGACTGGAAAATAGACTAACTAATGAAAATCATTAGTTTTTCTTTTTCTATAATTGGTAATAATTGGAAAAATATAATTATAACTGACATTAAAACAAAAATAAAAAACACAAGTTAGTGTTTTAATATTTCAAAAGGTTCTCTTTTTTGTAATTTATAAGTATTTACATCTTGATAATGAGAGAAAGCTTTAACTAAATTAGAAGGAAACTTATGAGCAAGATAATTAATCTCTTCACCATTATCATTATAATATTTAATAGAAGCTCTTATATCATTCTCATTAACATTCAACAATTCAATTAAAGAATCAAGTTCTTTATAATCTAATTTATCTTCATAATCATCAATAAGTTTTAATATTTCTGTAGTCATTTCCATAAGTTCAGTATAAAGCTCATAATGATCAATTCTCTTAGATTTTAATTTTATAACTTCAGGAATATCCTTAATTTTAGCTTTCTCTAATATAGGAACAATCTTAAGTAAAATTTCTTCTTTCTTTTGCAATAAAATATCCAAATTATTATCAGCTTCCTTGATTTTAATATATAAGAAATCATATTTATTTTTATAATTAATAATCAAAATTACAAATATTAAAATGAGTACAACTACTAAAATACTTCCAAAAATAATAGCATAAATCATTAGTATCACATCCTTATAATTATTATAACAAAGTGAAAGACTAAAATCTATAAAAAAGAGGTAACTTATAAAACAAAGGTTACCTTATTTAATAAATTTATTGTTTATTTATTTTAAAAGAAATACCATTTCCATCATTATAAAGAATATAAGAACAATCATCAGCGATTACATAATCTACAGTAGCATAACGAGGATCTTGATCTCTTGGACCTAGTATATCTTTAGTACCAATAAAACTTATAGTATTATCATTAATATAATAAAAACCACTACTTCCTGACACACCTCTAAAGTCAGATGTAAAAGTACCATCTTGATTTAAAATATATGTGTATTTCAAATTTGAAGTAGTTCCATTACTGTTCATCTCGTTATATTCTCCATAAAACTTCTCTCCCTATATTGTTATATAGCCATATTATAACAAAGAAAAAGAGAAGAGTAAATTACCTTAAAGTAATATCTTCTCTAAACTCAACATAATTAAGGTATACTGTCCAAAGTAAAAAAATACGGTTCTCACTATCTTTAACAACAGCATAGTCCCTACCTGCACCTATAATAGTACCTGTAAATACTCTATCACGCCATTCTAGAGAATCAGAATATGACATATAGAAACTTGCTTCTTTACCTACATTTAATTCTAAAATATTTTCAGCATAATCCATATCACCACTAATTGGAACAGTATCATTATTATTAGGAACATTATTCGCATTAGGGTTATAATCATAATCAAAGTTTTGATAAGGGGGATCAGTACTTTGATTAGGATAAGTATCAAAATTATTATTCATCAAATCATCCTCTCAAAGTAATTATATTAATAAAATTTTAAATTATACTAATTACTACTAGTATTTCCACTTATCTCATCAAAAACAGGATCATCTGCACTAGGTTCTGTTCCCTTGACATAGTATTCAATTATTTTCTTCTCATCACTATCAATAGCAGGTTTCCCCGTAATTGGATTAACCAAAACTCCTACCACATTTTCTGGTTGACTATACCAAGCATCATCTTTATCTTTCATATAGTCTTCTATTGTATTAATCCAAATATTTTGTGCATATTTATACTCACTAGACTCCAATTCACGACTATCATCATAACCACACCAAACCGCTGTTACAATATCTTTATTATAACCAATATACCAGTTATCAGTATTAGTAGTACCACTCTTTAATGAATATTTATGAGTCATCCTACTAGCAAGATTAACTGCAGTAGGATAGTTATAATCAATAAAATTAGCATCATATGTTGCCGTTAATAAATTATTTAAAATAAAAGTTAAACTAGAATTAAGTATAAGTTCTTTCTCTTCATCCGCTTCATATAAAACATTCCCTTCTTTATCAACAACTTTAGTAATAAAATGAGGCGTAACTTTATATCCTTCATTGGCAAAAGCTGAATATGCCCCTGCCATTTCTAACATAGAAATTTCACTAGTACCAAGAGCAAGAGAAGGAACTTCATCAAGTTCTGAAGTAATACCCAATCTTTTAGCCATATCAATAAGAGTATCTTCTCCTAAAAACATATGAGTCTTAACAGCATAAATATTTTCAGAATAAGCGATAGCAGTTGCCATAGAAATTGGTTTATTTCCATAAGTACCATTATAATTTTGTGGTGAATAAGTTTCATCATTATTAAAAGTAAAAGTAGTCTCTTCACTAGTAAAAGTAGTAGAAGCAGTAAAACCGTTTTCTAAAGCAGCATAATAAAGAAAAGCTTTCATAGTAGAACCAACTTGTCTTTGAGCATTAATCGCTCTATTAAATTCAGATTTACTATAATCTTTACCACCAACTAAAGCAATTACTCTACCATTATTAGGATTCATCATTACACTAGCAGTCTCTAAATCACTATCAGGCATTGTATTCTTAACATTATCTTCTAATTTCTTTTGAGCATCCATATCAAGACTAGTATAGACTTTAAGACCACCTGTTTCAAGAAAAGACTCAGGTATTTCTTTAAGACTTTTTAACTCTTCAATAACAGCATCTTGATAATACATAACACTTTCTAATTCATCTTCCGCTTCTTCACCTACAAACTTTAACTCTTCATCAAGTGCTTTATTATATTCCGCTTTACTAATAACACCATCATCATACATATTCTTAAGAATCATCTGTTGACGTTGTGTCGCTTTCTCTAAATTAACAAAAGGAGAATAATTACTAGGAGACTTAGGAATACCAGTAAGCATAGTAGCCTCTGCCAAAGTTAAATCCTTAGCACTCTTTCCAAAATAATATTTACTAGCAGTCTCTATTCCATATTTACCATGACCATAATTAATAGTATTTAAATAACCCTCAAGTATCTCATCTTTACTATAATGAGACTCTATCTCTATTGTATACCACATCTCATCCCATTTTCTTTTCCAAGTCTTATCAAAATCTAAAAATAAATTCTTAGCATACTGTTGCGTAATAGTACTTGCCCCTTGACTAGTAGTACCACTAGTTATATTAACAGCCATTGCCTTTATTATTCTAAGATAATCAAAGCCAATATGTTTATAAAAGTTTTTATCTTCTGTATTTATAGTCGCTTCTATCAAGTATGGAGAAATATCATCAAGACTAATCCATTCCCTAGAACCACTTCCTTGAAAAAACACTTCATTATCACTATCAAATAACATAAAACTATTAGCATTCTTTATCTCAATCTTAGGACTTAACTTAGCATAAGTATAAACACAGATATTACCTACAATAAAAAGTCCAATAAGAATTATAAATATTTTCAAACACTTCTTTAAAACTTTCATAAACATATCAAATCCTTTCTTTATATATCATGTCCAAAAAATTATCATTCAAACAAATAAGTTGTAACTTTAATACTTTTTTGTTATAATCTTAGCAGAAAAAGGAGAATCTCTATGAAAGACGTATTTATAAAAGCAAAAATAAAAAACAAAGATGAAGAATTACCTTTTGAAGGTAAAGGAACTTTAGATAAAGAAAAGAACTTAATTCAATATCAAGATGATAATGCTCTTCTAACTATTTTCTTAGATGAAAATATTATGTTAAGAGAAACAGAAGATACTATTTTAAGTTATAAGTTTGTGGAAAATGAAAAAACTAATTTTGAAGTATTTCTAAAAGATTTAAAACAAACAGGTTTTGTTCCTATGAAAACATTTAAGATAAATAAAGATAGAGAATCTTTTGAAGTAATATAT
>CALVUV010000049.1 GCA_944363685.1 uncultured Bacilli bacterium | reverse complement strand
TTTTATATATAAATCTAGGGTAAAATAATTCGTCATTTTATTCTATTTCTAGTAGAAAGAAGTTTGTCATTCTACACATATTTTTACCTTCTTTCTACTATATTTGTTAACTTAATATTATCATATATCTACTTATTTTATCAAGTTATATTCTACAAATCACTAAACTTTTTTCTATAATATAAATATAAAACTGTTCCTAATCCTATTATCATTCCTAAACCTATTATTACATATATACTACTCATTGTTACTGGATTCTTTAATACGGTTACCTTTATCTCATATATTGTTAATCCATCACTACTTACTCCCCTTATTATTGTCTGTCCATCTCTTAATCCTACTATTTTTCCATTCTCTACAATCGCTATACTTGAATCTTCACTTGTCCAAGTTACTCCTTCTAGTATATTTATGTTATCAAAAGCATTTAACAAATCTGTATTATCATTTACTTCTATTGTTATTACTCCATTATATCTATTTGGTTCTACTACTACATATGGATTATCACTTGTTCCATCTCCATCTATTACTGTATCTTTTGTTAAATTTATTACTGGTCTCACACCACGATTAGTCATAACTCTATCTATAAAAATACTTTCATAATAATCCCAAACAGAAGATGCTACCCTCTGTTCTGCTTCAGCAACAGGTTGCCTATTCTCATATAAAGCAGGTGTCATACTCCAAAAATCATACCTAAAAGTTGAAGACCTCGACATAATATGTAAACCTAAATAACTATCACTATATGTATAAAATGTTTCACCTGTAAAAACCATCTCATCTGCCGTTATTAATCCAGCTTTTAAATTATAACTTCCTCCATAACTCTCTGCTGTACTAGGACACTTTAATGTTGGTGCATTAGGTTTTGCAAAATTATTAACTACTTGTCCTAATCTATCAAAACTTGCAAATACATTCCCTAACATTGATCCTTCTATATATCCACTACTATCACTACAAAATCTTCCCTTTGCTACCTTACTATCATATTCTGTATTACCTAAAGCATTGCTATACCAAGTATCTACTTCTCTTTTTATAAATGAATCTGTTCCATTATCATAGGTATATCCTGCATATTTTGAATCTTCACCATTTATATTATATAAACTAATTCCTACTAAATATGAGTCCATTATATCTTTATAATTTGGATATACACTTGTTCCATTATAGATTAGTCTTAAACTTCCATCTCCATTAACCCTTACTATCCTCCAATACATCTTATCCCCTTTAGAAGCTAACTTAAATCTATTACTTTCATTACATTGAGAACTATATTCTTTACAAGCATCTAAACTTTGAAAATATCCAGAACCATAAGCATAAACATAATAATCTTCTGTATACTCTCCAAATTGTACATAGTTATTATCTACATCTCCTCTATAATAATAACTAATTCCATCTTCATCTAAAGCACTATATAATCCCTTTGTTATATATTCTGGATTATTAGATTGTTGAAAACTAGAGTTTATATAATTACCATTACTTGCATAATTAAACATATTAACTTTTTCTTCTTGTAAAGTATTATCACTTAATATCTTTCTTACCATTTGACTATTACTATTACCTTCTTTATATGTTTTATAACTTACTATACTCTTACTATCTGTAATAGAAACACTAAAAAAACTAGCGATTAATACTGCAAACAACCCTATTACACTAACTATTCTCTTCATCATTAGAGCTTCTCTCCTTACAGTTTAATACATATATCCTAAACTATAAAAAGTATAACAAACAATTGTTATACTTTTCAAGTTATTTCCAAAATTATCAAGATATTTACAGTTAAATATTATCTTTCTATTTCTACAAGTTCATAAACTTCAACAATATCTCCCTCTTTATAATCTTGAAAGTTTTCTAAAGTTAATCCACAATCATGATCTTTAGTCATCTCTTTAACTTGATCCTTTTCATGTTGTAATGACTTAATAGAACCATTATAAATAACAATACCATCTCTAACTAATCTAGCCTTATCATTATTCTTAATAGTACCACTAGTTACATGACATCCTGCAATCATACCTACTTTAGAGAATTTAAATAATTGTCTTATTTCTACTGTTCCAGTAACTTTCTCTTCATATATAGGTTCAAGCATACCTTTCATAGCTTTTTCCATATCTTCAACAACTTTATAAATAATATCATAAAGTCTTATTTCAACATTATATTCTTTAGCAATATCTACAACTTTATTATTTCCTCTAACATTAAAACCAATAATAATTGCATTAGAAGCCTGAGCTAGAACTACATCACTTTCAGTAATACCACCAACAGCACCTCTAATAACATTTATTTTAACACCTTCAACATCAATCTTTTCTAAAGATGATTTAACAGCTTCTAAACTACCATTAGTATCTGTTTTTAATACTACATTTATTTCTTTTAAACCTTCATTAATTTGCCCAAATAATTCTTCTAAACTCATACCAGTTCTATTAGTATCAACTTCTTTTTCTCTTAAAGCTCTATCACTTGCAATACTCTTAGCTTGTTTTTCAGTTTCAAAAGCCATAAACTTATCTCCTGCACTAGGAACTAAAGATAACCCTGTAACTTCAACTGGCATAGAAGGAGGAGCACTTGTTATATCTTCACCTAAATCATTTTTAAGAGTTCTTACTTTACCAAAAGCAGTACCAACAACAATAGGATCTCCAAGTCTTAAAGTACCATTTTGAATTAATAATGTTGCAACTGCCCCTACATGTTTATCCATCTTACTTTCAAGTACTGCTCCTGTAGCATATCTATTAGGATTAGCTTTCAACTCTTCCATCTCTGCTACTAATAAAATATTTTCAAGTAAAGTATCTACTCCCTCTCCTGTTTTAGCAGAAATCTTATTAACAAGAGTATCTCCACCCCATTCTTCTGGAGTAAGACCAGCTTCTACAAGTCCTGTCATAACTCTTTCTATATCTGCATCAGGTTTATCTATTTTATTAATACATACAATAATAGGAACATTAGCAGCCTTAGCATGATCAATTGCTTCTCTAGTCTGTGGCATAACCCCATCATCTGCTGCTACTATAATAATAACTATATCAGTAACACTAGCACCTCTAGCTCTCATTTCTGTAAAAGCAGCATGTCCAGGAGTATCAATAAAAGTTATTTTCTTTCCATTACATTCTACTTGATAAGCACCAATCTCTTGTGTAATACCTCCAGCTTCTCCACTTACTACATTACTTTTTCTAATAGTATCAAGAAGTGTTGTCTTACCGTGATCAACATGTCCCATAATAGTAACAACAGGAGGACGTTCAACTAAATCTTCTTCTTTATCTTTTATCTCATAATTCTCAAAATTAGAAATATCAGTCTCTTCTTCTTTTTTTACTGTTTTATTATAATCTATTGCAAGTAATTCTACATTATCAAAACTAAGTGTATTGTTAGCAGTAGCCATAATACCAAGTCCCATTAATTTCATAATTATTTGACTACTTGGAACCCCTAAAGCATCTGCTAAATCATTAACAGTCATATTATTTCTATAAACTAAAACATCATCATCCAACTCTTGTTCATTACTCTGTAACTTTTCTTTATGTTTATAAATATTTTTTCTCTCTTCCTTAAATTCATTTTTCTTAACTGCCTGTTTATTATTCTTAACTTTACTCTTACTTAAACTCTCTTCTTTAGCATTAGCAAACTTATTATCATAAGCAATCTCTTCAGCTTTCTCATCAAGACTAAAATCATTCTCTAACTCTTCATTACTATCTTCTACATAATCTTCATCATCTTGAATAGAATTATCAAGTAAAATAATCTCATCATCACTAAGAATTCTATCTAAATCACTAGCATCCATAGCAAGACGTTCCATATGTTTAACAATATCTTCAACTGATTTATTTACATCCTCTGCATACTCTCTTATTGTCATAACATCACCTCTTTCTTTTAATTTTCTAATACTTTTCTTATTTCATCATATACCTCATTACTAATATTACATTCAAGTTTTTTCTCTAAGCTTTTTTTCTTAATCGCTTCTTCCAAAACTTTAATATCTTTTTTAATATATGCACCTCTACCGTTCATTTTTCCAGTTAAATCAACTTTTACATTTAAGTCTTTATCTCTAACTATTCTTAGCATTTCTCTTTTATCAAGTTTTTCACCTGTAACAACACAAGTTCTAAGAGGAATTTTTCTTTTTTTCATAATTACCTCCTATTCTTCATTTTTTATACTAATACCTAATTCTTTCGCTTGTTCACTAGTCTTAATATCTATTTTATATTTAGTAAGCTTAGTAGCAAGACGAGAGTTAAGTCCCTTCTTACCTATAGCAAGTGAGAAGTTATCACCATCAGCGATTACTAAAGCTTCTTTTTTCTTAGGATCTGTAACAAGTACTGTTAAATCTTTAGCAGGAGAAAGAGCATTAGCGATAAATACTTCAGGATCACTATCATATTTTACAATATCTATTTTTTCACCATTAAGTTCTGTAATAATATTTCCAATACGACTTCCTTTTTCTCCAATACAAGCGCCAATAGGATCAACTTTAGGATTTTCTGAATATACTGCAACTTTACTTCTAACACCAGCTTCTCTAGCAACACCATAAAGCATAACAGTTCCATCAGCTAACTCTGGTATTTCACTTTCAAATAATCTTTTAACAAATCCAAAATGTCTTCTACTAAGAAGTACAAGTAAACTTCTACCATTATTATCTACTTTAGTAACATATACTTTAATCTGACTTCCCATCTTTATCTGTTCACCAGGTATAATATCTTTTTTAGGTAAAATACCATTAGTACGTCCTAAATCAATAAAATAGTTATCAGTATCTTCTAGAGCAACTGTACCAACAAGTAATTCATCTTGTTTATCACCAAATTCATCAGTAATACTACTTCTTTCAGCCTCTCTAATCTTTTGAATAACAACTTGTTTAGCAGTACTTGCAGCAACTCTACCAAAGTCTTTAGGAGTAACTTCAGTATCAATAGTATCTCCAACATTTACTGTTTTATCTATCTTTCTAGCATCACTAAGTTTAATCTCAATTCCTGGATTAAAGAAACTAACCTTTTCTTCTTCCTCTTTTTCTTTATCTTTCTCACTATCTTTAAATTCTTTCTCAGTCTTATCTGTATCTAAATCATCATCTTCAGCATAACGCTCAAATAAAGCATCTTCATATTCTTCTTTAGTCATCTTATCATCAGGTACTACTGTTAAGTATGAAAATACTTTAATCTCTCCAGTCTCTTCATTAATTAATACTTTAACATTATTATTTTTACTTTTAGCATTCTTCTTATAAGCACTAGTAAGAGCATTTCTCATCGCTTCATAAATAATCTCTTTATCAATATGTTTTTCTTTTACAACCAAGTCTACCGCTCTTAAAAACTCTTTACCATTCATTTTATTCATCTCCCTTCTCTTTAGAATGTATATCAAGTACATCCACATCATCACATAAATTATTATCATCCATAACAGGATTAATTAACTTAGTCGCTTCAGTTATTCTATTAACATCAATAACATTATCACTATCAAGTTCAATATTTAATGTTTTAACCCCTTCTTCATTACTATAATAGACATCACTAACAAATAGTTCTAATGATTCAACAACAGGATCAATTAATTTTTTTACTTTATCTTTCATACTACCTCCTCACAAACTAAAGAGTGAAGTTTTTTAATAACTCCACTCCTTTCTTCTTGATTAATTATACAGTATATTTTATATTTTGTCAAAAAAGTTAAATAAAATTCTCAAATATATGATATTATTAATAGTAGGTGATTTGAATGAAGGAAAAAATAACTATAAAAAATGAAATGACTATTGAAAGAGAAATAGAAGATAAAAAAAATAATAATAACAATAATAAAAATAATATAAATTATAAAAAAAGAATATTAGAAATATTAAAAGGAATTATTACAGTTATTATTTTTTTAAGTAGTGGATATCTCCAAATAATACCCATTTTATTATTTAACATAGATGTAGAAAATTATACAGCTTCAGATCTAGCGATAGTTAATACAGTTACTGATATTATTTTATTGATTATATTAATAGCTTTATATCATAAAGAATTAATAGATGAATTTAAAAGTTTCAAAAAGAATTACAAAAATGATTTAGATACAGGATTAAAATATTGGGTAGTAGGACTTATAATAATGTGTGCATCTAATATTATTATAGGATTAATTACTCCACTTAATACATCAAGTAATGAGGAAGCAGTACAAGGACTAATAACAGCGACACCTTATTTAATGTTATTAACAGCTGGAATAATTGCACCAATAACAGAAGAATTAACCTTTAGAAAAGGTATATCAAAGATATTTAAGAATAAATGGGTATATGCAATAGCATCAGGTTTAATATTTGGTTTCCTACACGTTATGGGAAGTAGTAATCCACTTGAATATTTATACATCATTCCATATGGTAGTTTAGGTTTCTTCTTTGCTTTAACTTGTTATGAAACAAAAAATATTTATCCATCTATATGTATGCACGCAATACATAACAGTGCTTTGATTATTTTATCAATATTTACATTTTAAAAGAAAAATACTAGTTAGTAATCTAATTAGTATTTTTTATATTTATTGTAGTTCTAACGTAAATTATCTGTTTAAACAGATAATATGTATTATCCGTTCAATAATGTTATCTGTTCAAACTAAAGAATCTAGCATAAAAACTAGATTCCTTTTTATTTTTGAACAGATAATATTCATAGACTTAATAATCGGCTCAGGATATTTTAAGTATTCAGTTCAATTATAATTCTATATTATAATTGAAAACTTTAAAGCAAAATGAATAATTATCATAAATTATAACGATAGTAGTAACAACTAAGCTTCTTTATAATATTTATTTTTGTAATATATATCTAAAATATTAAACAAGTAATAAAGTGTTTAATTACCTTATGTTACCTTTTTCATTGAAATATACAATTAATGTTATCTGTTCATTATACAAAAGAAACCTTGGTATAATTACCAGAGTTCGTATATAAACAGATAACATTATTGAACAGATAACGTAAATGGATTATTTTTAGTACCATCTCCTCCAGTTATTACTACATTAGATTTTAGATTTACAGAAGGCCGCACGCCATACGAATTGCTCGAAGACGAATAGTTGCTGTTGCTACCATAGTTGTTGACACACTGAACGTATGACGAAGAATATGGTGTTAAAGTCCAATATGTTGTATTGTTACCATATCTTTCAAATTTCCCGGACATTAATTCTCCAAATCTCAATAATCCTACTTTAGCTTCTGCTACATTTGAGGTTATTGCAGTTCCACTTGCATCTGTGTATTTTGCATTCTTATATGAATAGGAACTACCACTTCCTACGGTTCCTAAATACCAAGTAGTACTATCTTCTATCATATCAATATATGTACTATCTACATAACTTGTTAGATAGTCTCCTTTTAAGAATGTACCTATTGTATTTGTACTTGAAAATGTTGCATTACTTCCAAAGTTCATTGTTATAAACTCCCCAGAACTTTTTAGTGGTTCTGCACTTACTATCTTTGTCCCTGTACCATTTTCGTGGCTTACTATCCTATATAGATTATTTTCATCATTTCCAAATTTTATATATTCTCCACTATATCTACTTGACAACACTGCTCCTGAAAGATTAGTATCATTATCTCCGTTTAAGCGATAAGGATTATCTATTGTTCCATCACCATCTACAATACGAACGCTAGATTTTAGATTTATTGATGGCCGCACGCCATTCGTATGGCTCGAAGGCGAACTGTAGTTGCTGTTACCATTGTTATTGACATACCGAACGCCTGACGAACTATATGGTGTTAGAGTCCACCAATAAAGTCCATTATTTAAATAACCTGTTGAACTGCTTGCTCCTCTATAACTTGTTACATACTCATAATAGTTTAACAAACCTACTGCATCTTCTACTATTGTTGTTTCTGGAAGTTTACTTGATGATGTAGTCATAGTAGCATTCCATTTTGCATCTGTAACAATGAAATTCTCATAATCTCTTAAATTACCAAGAAAGCCATCTACACTCGTATCATTTAACCAATCTTCCATATAACTATCTTCAAAGTCTACACTGCCACTAGAATAATTAATTGTACTTATATTCCACTGTGTTACTAATTTAGTTGTTTTCGCTTCATTATTAACACTTACCGCTCTCCATAACTTTCCACTATACCAAATATAATTATTAGGGTCTTCTCCTGTTATAAATGTATCTGTTCCATCATCATAGGTGTCTCCATCTGGTCCTGGATCATCTAATACTATATCAGCTACTGGTCCTTCTAACTTTGCCTCCTCAAATAAATGTCCATTACTTGGTAGACTTAAATCATTATAATCTAGTCCTACACTTACTCCTAAATTAACTGTTACACTACTACTAGATCCATTCTTTACTCTTATCTTATAGGTATTACTACTACCTGCACTACCACTTGCTGTTAAGTTACTTCCTACCGCTTCCATTGGTATATTTATTCCTTCCCCTGTTTTATATCCTGCTTCTACTCCACTAGGTAAGCTTCCTATATAATAAAAATTAAATCTTGCTATTCTATTATTTGGATTACTTAAAGTAACAGTAAACTCTTTAGTCTCCCCTGATCCTATTGTCAACTTATTGCCTTCACTACCATCTACTTCTAATTTATAAGTTAAATTACCAGTTACTATACTAATTGCATTACTTTTCTCTTTACTTACTGTAAACATTGCATAAGAAAAGTATCCTCCTACTACTAATAAAGTTATTATAATCATACCTATCATATATATCTTACTAAAACTCGTCTCTAATAATAATCTCTTCATATCTTTACTCCTTCCATAATTGCACACAAAAAAGAATAGAATAAAACACTACTCTATTCTTCTTACACTATGAAAGAAAGTAATTATATTACTTAAATTAGGGTTAAATGCTCCCCCCCCAGGTAACATATTGTAAACATAATCTTCTCATATTTTTTTTACCTTCTTTTGTAGATTGACGAATTAATTTACCCCAGAATTGACGATTTATTTTACCCTGATAAATTAAATTAGTCATATCTAC
>CALVUV010000048.1 GCA_944363685.1 uncultured Bacilli bacterium | reverse complement strand
CATGATAGTTTTCACTATGTGAAACAACAAGCATTATTTACAGTAATAGGATTTATAATAATGTATATAGTTAGTAAAATAGATTATAATATCTATTTTAAGAAGGCAAATATCATTCTAGGTATTTGCTTTTTATTATTAATTTTAGTTTTAATACCTGGAATAGGTAGTATTAGAAATGGTAGTCGTAGTTGGTTTGGAATAGGACCATTTGGTATTCAACCTAGTGAATTTATAAAACTAGCATTAATAATATTTACAAGTAAATACTTAGTTAATAGTAATAAATTTTTAAAAAGTTACAAAAAAGGAGTTATTCCGATACTTGGAATTGTGACTCTTGCTTTTGGTCTTATAATGTTACAACCAGATTTAGGTACTGGTTTGGTTTTAATGGTCTCAATTATTGCTATGCTTTTTATTGCAGGAGTTAATATGAAATTCTTTTACATCTTAGGTGTAATAGGAATAATTGGCGTAATAATTCTAATTGCCATCGCTCCATATAGAATGGATAGAATAACATCTTTTATAGATCCTTGGTCTGATCCTTTAGGAACAGGTTTTCAAATAATACAATCTTTATATGCAATAGGACCAGGAGGACTACTTGGAACAGGATTTTTAAATTCAAGACAAAAACACTTTTACTTACCAGAACCTCAAACAGACTTTATCTTTTCAATAATTTGTGAAGAGTTCGGAGTAGTAGGTGCAATATTTATAGCGTTACTTTTCTTTTTACTTCTATATTTTGGTATAAAGATAGCATTAAAGTCAAATGATTTATTCGCCAAATACCTAGCTTTTGGACTTATCTTTCAAATGATTTTCCAAGCTTTAATGAATCTTTCTGTAGTAATAGGATTAATTCCTGTAACAGGTGTTACTTTACCTTTCTTATCTTATGGAGGAAGTTCCTTATTAATAAGTTTATTAAGTATTGGAATTCTTCTTAATATTGCGAAAAAAAATAATCAGTAACTGTATATTATATATAGTAGAGATACTTATTTCATTTTTTAGAATTTTGCGGTCCCAACTTGGGACTGCAAAAGGTAATGGAATAGGTATTTAAAATAAGATATATAAGGAGGTTATAGTTATAAACGATTTAATAGTAAAAGAAAATAAAAAAATAGAGGACATGATATATGAAATAAGAGGTAAACAAGTGATGTTAGATAGTGATTTGGCTAAACTCTATGAATGTGCTAATGGAACTAAAACAATTAATCAAGCAGTTAAAAGACATATTAATAGATTTCCAGAGAGGTTTATGTTTAGGTTAACAGAAGAAGAAGTAAAGATATTTTCAAGGTCCCAACTTGGGACCTTGAAGGGCAGAGGACATAATATTAAATATTTACCATATGTATTTACAGAGCAAGGAGTTGCAATGCTTGCAACTGTACTTAGAACACCTGTTGCAGAAGAAGTGAGTATAAGAATAATGGATGCTTTTGTGGCTAGGAAAGAAATGTTTTGCTATTACCAAGATAGAAAGTAAAGAGCTTTTAGATAGCTTGTTAGATAAGTTAGGATAACAACTTTAATTATAAAATATTGAAAGTCACAAATTGTGATATCCAATAATATAATAGAAAACGGTTAATGTTCAAGGTTTCAAGTTGAAACTTTGAAAGAAAATATATAGTTGTAGGAGGTTATGGTTATAAACGATTTAATAGTAAAAGAAAATAAAAAAATAGAGGACATGATTTATGAAATAAGAGGAAAACAGGTAATGTTAGATAGTGATTTGGCTAAACTCTATGAGTGTGCTAATGGAACTAAAACAATTAATTTAGCTGTTAAAAGACATATTAATAGATTTCCAGAAAGGTTTATGTTTCAGTTAACAAAAGATGAATATTATGAAATTCTAAGGTTTCAATTTGAAACCTTAGAATTAGAACAAGGGAAATATTCTAAATATTTGCCATATATTTTTACAGAGCAAGGAGTTGCAATGCTTGCTACTGTACTTAGAACACCTGTTGCTGAAGAAGTGAGTATAAGAATAATGGATGCCTTTGTGGCAATGAGAAAATACATATCAACTAATCTAATTGAACAAAAGTATATAAATGACTTAGTATTAAAAGATTCAAAAAGAATAGATTTATTAGAAGATGCATTTTCAAGCTTTAAAGAACAAAATAATCATATATTCTTTGAAGGACAGATTTATGATGCTTATTCTCTTATGATAAAGATATTTGATAAAGCTTTAAGTAGTATTATTATAATAGATAATTATATAGATAAGAATATTTTAGACATATTATCTAAGACTAATAAGCAAGTAACATTAATTACTAATAAATACAAAATACAAGACTATGAAAAGTATAAAGAACAATATAATAATGTTACTTTAGTAGTTAATAACTCTTTTCATGATAGATTTATTATTTTAGATAAGAAAGATTTATATCACTCTGGTGCTAGTTTTAAAGATTTAGGAAATAAGTGTTTTGCTATTACTAAGATAGAAAGTAAAGAAATATTAGAAAGTTTGGTAAAAAATATTAAGAACATAGTTTAATTTTTTTTGTATATATGATATTATAATATAAACAAGGTAAATATTGAAATTGGTAGAACAATATTTATTTTGCTAAATATAATATGGTGAGAGGAATATAGGTATGAAAGAGAAAAGAAAAAGTAAGTTGTTATTGTGTTCTTTACTTATAGTTATAGGACTAGTTTCGACTATTCTTTATGTTTCTGCAAGTGAGAAGACTGTATTTTCTATAAGTAGTCACGATAACTTAAAAAGGGGTGATACGGTAACTTTTGCCGTGTCAGGAAAAGATGTTGAAGATTTTGATGGATTGTATTTAGATGTTGATTATGATACAGATTCATTAGAATATCAAAGTTCATCTTTTAAAGAAGAGTATGGTGATTATAGTGCTATTAATCTTTTAGAAGATGGAAAACTAAATTTAGTTATTGTTGGTTTTACTGACAATCGTATTAGTATGCCTGATGGGGAATTTGCATATTTTACTTTTAAAGTAAAAGATAATGCAAGTGGAAATTATGATATTAAATTATCAGTACATAATGGTACAGACTATTTTATTAGAGAAGATATTGAACAGGTTCCATTAAAATCAACATGTGAGGATGGAAATTATTTTGTAAATGTACCTGTTACTAATGTTAGCCTTTTAAAAGATGAATTTACATTAGTTAAGGGAGAAACTGATAATATTACAATTAATTATGAACCTTTAGATACTACAACAGCAAAGAATTATAGGTTTACTTCAAATGATGAAAAGATTGTTACTGTTGATGATGATGGAGTAATAGAAGCAGTAGGTAATGGTAGTACGACAATCGATGTTAGTGCCTTTGGAGAAAGTTTTTCAGTTTCAGTTAATGTTTATACACCAATTGAAGAAGTAAAATTTACTGATGATAGAAATATTATTGAAATAGAAAAAGGAGAAACGCTAACTAATGTGGCAACTGTATTACCTAGTGATGCAACAGAAGATAAAACAATTAATTATTCAAGTAGTAAAAATGAAGTAGCAACTGTTGACCAAAAAGGAGAAGTTACTGCTATTGCACCTGGTAATGCTACTATAACAGCAACAGCAAGTAACGGAATGACTGCTACTTATGAAGTAAATGTTGTTATTAAAATGACTGATTTTGAGTTGGAGACTACAAACTTTAACTTAAATAAAGGAGCTAGTGTTTCTTTAAAACCAATATTTAAACCTACTGATACTACAGATGATAAAGCAATTACTTGGGAAAGTAGTGATAGTGATGTAGTAAGTGTTACAGCTGATGGGTTAATTACTGGATTAAAAGCTGGTAAAGATATAACAATTACTGGTACATTAAAAAATGGTATGAAAGTAACTGCTACAGTTAATGTTATTGTACCTATTGAAGGAATAGAACTTGATAAAGATTATATAGAATTATTACCTAATCAAAGTGAAATTCTTAATTTGACTATTAATCCTTCTGATACTACAGATGATAAAACAATTACTTGGAGTGTAGAAGATGATAAAGTTGTTAAAGTAGAAAGTGGTAGAGTAACAGCTTTAACACCTGGAACTACAACAGTAACTGCTACTGTAGGTAACTTTAGTAAGAGTGCTACAGTTAAAGTACTTACACCAATTGATAGTGTTTATCCTAGCGAATCAGAAGTTACTATGAATAAAGGAGATAAACATAAATTAAGTGTTATTGTTTATCCAGAAAATGCTGAAGAAGATAAAAGTGTAACTTGGGAAAGTAAAAATAATAATATTGTAACTGTTAATACAGATGGAGAATTGACTGCTGTAGGAAAAGGTACAACAACAGTAGTTGGAACTTTAAAAAATGGTAAACAAGTTGAAGTAAAAGTAACAGTTTTAATACCATTAACTGACATTGAATTAAATACTGGTAATTTTACTTTAAATAAAGGTGATAGTAAAGAGATAATTGCATCATTATTACCTTCTGATACTACAGAAACGAGTCAAATCGAATGGATTAGTAGTAATAATGACGTAGCTTCTGTTAGTAATGGAGTTGTTACAGCTAAAAAAGCAGGTAGTACTATTATTACAGCTAGAATAGGTAATATTTCTAAATCTATAACTGTGACTGTAGAAGTACCTGTTGAAGCAATTGAGTTAAATGAAGATTACGTTTCTTTAAATAGAGGAGAAAGCTTTAAACTTATTGGTACTGTAAAACCTGATGATGCTACTATTAATAAAGATATAACATATGAAAGTTCAAATGAAAAAGTTGCGACAGTAAGTAGTACAGGACTTATTACTGCTATAGGATCTGGTGATGCTATAATTACTGCTAAGGCAGGAGAAGTAGAAGCAACAATGACTGTTCATGTAGATGTTCCTATTACATCATTTACAATATTAGATGATAATATTGAAATAATTAGAGGAAAAACATATCTATTAAAAACAGAAATTAATCCTATTGATACTTCAGAAAATACTACTGTAAATTGGATTAGTACTGATAATAGTATTGTGACTGTAAATAAAGATGGTCTAGTAACTGCTATAAAAGGTGGTAATGTTACAATTACAGGAACTTTAGAAAATGGAATGAAAGTTTCTGCAAATGTTACTGTAAAAACTATAGATGTTTCTAATCTATCATTTGCAAGTGATGAGTTAGATATTAATATTGGAAAAACTAGTAGTCAGAAATTAATAATTAATCCAATAGATGCTACAGAATTAGATAACTTAGTATGGAGCAGTAGTGATCCTTCAGTAGCAACTGTAGATAATAACGGAAATGTAAAAGCTATTAGTAAGGGTAGTGCTATTATTAAAGCTAGTATTGGAAATATAGAAGCTAGTTATACTGTTAATGTAATAGAAATACCTTTAAAAGAAATTATAATAGAAAACACAATTAGTAAATTACAGGTAGGAGATAAATATCAAATCTTTATATCTAAAAATCCAACTAATACAACTGATGAAGTTACTATTAATTATTACTCTAGTAATCCAGATGTACTTACAGTTGATGAGAATGGTTTAGTAACTGCTATAAAAAGTGGTAAAGCTACTATTTATGTAGAAACTTCTAATGGTATATCTACAAGTATGGAAATTAATGTAACAGAAAAAAATACTGCAGCAATTGAAAGCAACCCAGAAACAAGTGTTGATAGTGTTATACCTTATATTGTTACTATGATAATTTCAGTTGTTGGAGTAGGAGTAACATTATCTAAAAAAATTAAAAATTAAAATATGGAACTCCTATTAAGGAGTTCCCATTATTATATTATGGAGTGATTAAAGATGAAAAAAATAAAAAAGATAAGTGTATTTCTGTTTCTATTTGTCATTATTAATATAATGTTTTCAAAGATGGTTTTTGCAGAAAGCAATCAAGAAATAGATTTATATTATATAGATGAAAAATACCAAGAATATCTTACAAAACCTGACGATTTTCCTTCTTCTAAAAAAATTGATATAGAAAATACATCAGGTAATGTTAGTTATAAACTTATAGAAGGAGAAACTGCAGAAGTATCTAGTGATGGAATTGTTAGTGTTAAAGGGAAAACAATGTATTGTGTTGATAATGTATGTTATGGCTCACCAGTTAGTGGTGCGACAGAGAAAACTACCTATGAAGAAGGAGTTAATAAAATAGAAGTTACTACTGATACAGGAAGTTTTATTGTAACTGTAAATGTTAATTCTTATGCTAAATATAATGCTGAAAAAATTATGGGTGATTATATTGAAGAAAATATAACTGATGATATGACAGAAAAAGAGAAAATGAAAAAGTTCTTAGAATTATTATCACAAACTAGATATTCAGTAGAATCTACTTCCTATGTAGGATTATTTTCAGGTTCTGGAGGGGACTGTATTGCCTCAGCTAGTGCTATCGTCTATTTTGCTAATAAAGTAGGTATTAAAGCTCATATACGTTATGCTGTGAATGATGCTACAAGTGCTGGTAACAATCATCATAATGCGGCTGCTATTTTAGATGGAAAGTTATATGTAATAGAAGCTTCATATAGGGAAGAACCTCCAAGATCATCAACCATTACTTTAGCTGATAATGGTTTTGTGTCTGCTATTAAAAATAGTAAATATGTTTTTATTCAATATGATGGTTATGATGAAGTTGCCTATATTCCTGAGTTTGATTTTATAACAATATTAGGATCAAGGGCTTTTATGAATGGAAAACATGATGAAACAGTTGTTACTACTGTTCATGTTCCTAAAACAATAACATCTATTGAACCACTAGCTTTTAATGGTTTATCAACTTTAAATAATATTATAGTTGATGAGGATAATCCTAATTATATGTCTTTAGATAATATTTTATATTCAAAGGATGGTAAAACAATTTATAGTTATCCATCAGGAAGAACTGCTTCTAGTTATACCATCAATAATAATGTTACAACTATAGGAGATTATGCCTTTTCTTATAATAGTAATTTAAAAAATATTGTCATTCCAGATAGTGTTACTACAATTGGAAAAAGTGCTTTTTATGGTAATGATTTTGAAGGAGTAGTTTTACCAGAATCAGTTAGTAATATTGGAGATGCTGCTTTTGATAAAGCAGTAGTGGAAAATTCTACAAATGGATTACATTATGTAGTTGTAAAAAATAAAAATGCTACTCTTGGTAAAAGTCTTTGTACTGTTATTACACCAATGTATGGTTATGCAGGTTCTACTGCCGAAACTTATGCTGAAGAAAACGGTTGTTTCTTTGGAGAAATAAAAGAAGACCAAACAGAATTTAAATTAATAAATAATTTAGATATATCAATTAGTTCTGCTGAATTTGATGAAGAAGAAACTATTAAACCAGAGATAATTATTAAAGATGGAGATTATGTTTTACAAGAAGGTATTGACTATGTAGTTAAATTAAAAGATGTAGATAATCCTTATCAAATGGGTAGAGCAGATATAAATGGTATTGGAAATTATGTTGGCTTTATTGATAAAAGTTATGATGTTACACCTAAACAAATAAAATATGAATATATTAATCCAGTTGTCGATTATACAGGAGAAATACAATCACCAATAATAGAAGCAGAAGAAGGAGCGACTGTTTATTATGGTAATAATTCTACTTCAGGGTTATCAACAGCTTTAAGAGAATATAAAGAACCTGGTACTTATACTTTTGGGGCAAGAATAGTAAAAGATAATTATGATACAGTTTATTTAAATAATTTAACATTTACAATAAATCATTTAGATTTTACTAAAGTGGTAGTAGAAGATATGCCAGATTACATTTATACCGGTACTCCATTTTTCCCTAATCCTAAAGTTACTTATGATGGTAAGATACTTGAGAAGGGAACAGATTATACTTTAAATATAAGTAGTCCTTTTGGACCAGGAGTTATTAATGTAGAACTTACAGGTAAAGGGATATATAGTGGAACTATTACGAAAACATATAATATTTATGGTTATAATCAATTTAGTGTAATGATGGATAAAAATAATTATTCAGTTACCTTAAACTCTACAAGCCAAGCATCTTTACATACTGATCCTGAGACTGAGATTATGACATATTTAATAAAGTGGAGTTCAAAAGATACTTCTATCGCTACTATAGATGAAAATGGTATTATTACAGGAAAAAGTATTGGTACAACAACTATTACTGGTACATATGGTAGGCAAACAGTAAGTGCTACTGTTAATGTATCCGATTACATTAAAGGTGATATGAATATGAATGGAAGATTAGAAGCAGTTGATTTTATTCTAGGTTTAGAGTATTACCTTGGTAAATATAATCCTACTAGAGACTTATCATCAGTATATGATATGAATGGGAACGGAATGATGGAAGCAGTAGATGCCATACTAATATATAGGGAATATATGAAACTATAAAATGAAGAAAATATTATTTGCTTTTACATTATTTCTTATTCCATTTATTGTTGATGCTAAAGCTAAGTTTATTGTACCAACTATTAAAGCTACATCTAATACCTTTAATATTCCTATAATGATTGAAAATTATGAAGACTTTAAGATAATTGGTTTAAAACTACATTACGATAAGTCAAAGCTAGAATTAACTGATTCATCGTTAGAATCATTAACTAATGGCTTGTTTCATGGTATTGAAGAAAATGATGGTACTATTACTATATATTCATTTAATATAGATGATAATATCCTTTCTGTAAGTGATAAAAATATTATCGCAACATTAACTTTTAAAATAATTGATGAGTCTTTTCATGAAACAAATTTAGATTTAGAAGTTACTGATTATTCTTTTGATGAAGAAACACCACTTGATTATGTTAGTGTTTCTGGAATAGTATATTTAAAAGATAAATTTTCTTTAAATAATGCTGATTTAAAGAAAATTAATGATATTTCTTGGAGTAGTAGTGATAATTCTATTGCTACTGTTGATAATAAAGGAAATGTTAGTTTTTTTAAACAAGGTGAAGTAACTATAACTGCTAAAGATAAAGATAATATTATTTATAAAAAAGTATTAGTTAATAAAGAAGAATTTGGTGGTGAAGAAAAGCCAGTTAACTATATACCTATAATAGTATCTTGTTCTTTAATTATATGTATTTTTATAATTATAATTTATATGTATAAAAAGAAGAATAGGAAACGTTAAGTGTTTCTATTCTTTATTATGCTAAACATTATAAAACTTATGTTAAGATTTTTTAGAAATGTTACAATTTTATATTAGATTTTATTGATAGTTCCTCATTGACAACAGGAACCTAGT
>CALVUV010000047.1 GCA_944363685.1 uncultured Bacilli bacterium | reverse complement strand
AATTACTTGCTAGTGGTATTAAAGAAGAAAATATCACTTGGGGTGAAGATTCTTATTACACAACAGATAAAAATGGTGAATATATTTATCCATCAAGTCAAAGAACAAGATTACAACCAGATAAGTTGAGTAAAGGTGATTTTATAATTGATGTAACAGGACAATATAGTAATGATCCTAGTCAAGATGGTAGATTTATGCATGGTGTTGCTTTATTAGAAGTAACTAATGAACCATATGCTAGTAAAGACATTAAAGTTTATAGTTATGGTTCAGCTAAAAGAAGATAGAGTAGATTAACTCTACTTCTTTTTTGTTATATTAAATAATTATAATCATATAATTTAAAAGAATTATATGAAAGGAAAAATTTAATGAGAAATTTTAATTTTAGTGATAATGTGTTACAAATAGGTAATTATAAAATTTATAAAAAAAGTTTAATTAATGCTGATAATCTTGGAATTATAGATGTTGGCAATAAGTATGGATGTATGAATACTATGAAAGCTTGCTATCCAGAAGAAATGTCTAATGAAGAAAGAAGACTAGCATTCTTAGAGCATCGTAAACTAGTATCAGCTGCTTATGATTATGAATTTAACCCTTATAAATTCTACATGCCTACCCAGAATGGAGAAGGTAAAGCTGTAGAACTTACTAGAGAAATGGTAGAAGCTTATGATGATGGCTGGAAATTAGATATACCTGGCGATATATTAGTTGTTACTGATAAAACTCCAGGAGTTGTAGCCGGTTTTCCAGTTGCAGACTGTGTTGAGATAATAGCCAGTGATTTAAAACAAGGCATAACAGCTACAGCACACTGTAACAATAAAAAGCTTAATGAGAAACTTCCTCAAAGAATAGTAGAAGCTTTACAAAGTATGTATAATAGCAAACTAGAAAATATTTCTATATATATAGGTGCTCATGCAGGTGATAGTTATACTTATAATAATTGGCCAGATTGGGCAACTGAAGAATTTTGGAAAGAAACTGGTGCTATAAAAGAAGAAAGAAAAGACTTATTTAGAATTAATCATGACTTAGCTTTATTACACATGTTAGAACCTGAAAAATTTGCAACTTTTGTTATTAATGCTACAGATACAATTACAAGTTCTAATCATTATTCCAACCATGCATATAATCATGGAAAAGGTCAAAAAGAAAAAGAAGGGCGAAACTTTGTAGGAGCATATTACAAGAAAAAAGAATATAGTGTAAAATTAAAACTTTAAAGTAGTAGAAACTTTTTCTTTATATATGGTATTATAATAAAGAAAGAAGGTTTTATAATGAAAAAAGTAACGGTAGTAGGAAAATATGGAAATGTTGTTATGGATGAAGTGGAAACTAAAGGCGAAGAAATGACACATGATAAAATGATATACAATATGTTTAAAGAAGTATTACAACCTTTAAAAGAGGAAAGAGTAGAAGGTGATTTAATTAGTATATGGCCTAATGCTGGACTTATTACTAAATATTTAGACATGATGGTATATTTAGAAACTACTCACGATGATACAATTATTAATCATCCAGTATGCATTATTCCTCAAGCTGTAAGTGAGAGTCAATTAAACTATTACGATGATAACTATTTACATAGTATAGATACTTTTATACCTTTATATTACAATGGTGAAGAGTTTAAGCTATTAAGCAATAACTATCTTGATAGCAGTGAATTACAAGATATTATAAAAACTAAATTAGTTACTAAAGGATTAACTATATAATAATTTCTTTCATAAATTTATTAATTAGGTAATTATTATTATCAAAATTGAATAAAAAAAGTCAAAAATAAAGACTTTTTTTTCTTTTTATGTTATCATTTTTATAGGAGGAAGTAAAAGTGATTAACCTAGATAAAGTAAATTACATACAATATGGTAATAGTAAAGGTAAAGATATTATTTTATTACATGGTTGGGGACAAAATATTGAAATGATGGAACCTCTTGGTAATCCATTATCTTCTAAATATCATATTACAATATTAGATTTTCCTGGCTATGGTAAAAGTAGTGAACCTGATGAGGTTTGGAGCGTATCTGATTATGCTAATCTTGTTCATGAGTTGGTAAAAAACCTTAAAATAAAAAAACCTACATTAATAGGACACTCTTTTGGTGGTAGAGTTGCTATAGTTTATGCATCTATGTATGAAGTTGAGCGAGTTGTCTTATTTGGTGCTCCTTGCGTTAGAACTAAAAAGGGATTAACTTTAAAAGAGAAAATGTTAAAAAAAGCGAAAACATTACCTGGTATGGGTAAGATTGCTGAAATTGCTAAAAATTATATTGGATCAGAAGATTATAAGAATGCTACACCTAAGATGAGAGAAATCTTAGTTAAAACAGTTAATGAAGACTTGAGTGATTATGCTAAAAAGATAACTGTTCCTACACTTCTTGTTTGGGGAGAATATGATGAAGCTGCTCCACTTGAAGAAGCGAAACTTCTAGAAAATCTACTTACTGATGGAGCTTTAATTGTTTTGCCTGGAACACATTATGCTTATTTAGAGAATCTAAATCAAGTTTTGAATATTATAAATAATTTTATGGAGGGATAGAATGGAAATACTTTTAATTTTAGTTGCTATTATAGCAATAATTGTTAAATCTAAAAAAAGTTTACATATGTTACAACAAAATCTATATAATGAAAATAATCGTTATGTTAAATGGGTTGTTAATAATAGTTCTAATTTCTTTTCAGTTGAACTATTAGTTGTTTTAATGGCTTCACTTGCTAATGTTTTCTTTGTTAAAGATAGTACTGTTAGTTTTGTGTTGAATATTATAGCAATTATTCTTTACTTACTTTATATTGTTATGTTTAGAACAAATTTAAAAAATGAACAAGTTAAGAAACCTTTAGTAATTACTGCAAGGGTTAAAAGATTAATTGCTACTACAACAATATTACATTTAATACCTTTAGTACTTATATTTATTTATAAAGATGAGTTATTAGTTAGTCATTTTCTAATTTTGATTTTTGTTATTATCGCTTATCTTAATACCTTTGTAATTTTACTTGCTAACTTTATTAATAAATATACTTTAGAGAAATATGTTTATCATCATTTTAAAAGTATGGCAGTAAAAAAATTAAAAAGTATGTCTAATTTAAAAGTTATTGGTGTTACTGGTAGTTATGGTAAGACTAGTAGTAAGAATATTTTAGCAGATATATTAAATATTAAATATGCTACATTACCAACTCCTCGTAATTTAAATACTCCTTATGGTTTAATTATTACTATTAATAATCATTTAGATAAGTTTACAGATATATTTATTGCAGAGATGGGTGCTTATGTTAGAGGAGAGATTAAAGAACTTTGTGATTTAGTTCATCCTAAATATGGTATTTTGACTAGAATTGGTACTGCTCATTTAGAGAGTTTTGGTAGTGAAGAGAATATTCAAAAAACTAAATTTGAACTTATTGAATCTTTACCTGTTGATGGAGTTGGAGTATTAAATAGAGATGATCCTAAACAAGTTAGTTATAAGTTAAAAAATAAATGTAAAATACTTTGGATAGGTATTGATAATAAAGATGTTGATGTTTATGCTACTGATATTAAATGTTCTAATGTAGGGACAACTTTTAATGTTATATTTAAAGGTGATAAGAAAAAATATGAGTTTGAGACTAAATTATTAGGAAATCATAATGTTTATAATATATTAGCAGGACTTGCTTTAGGACGTGAGTTTGATATACCTATTACTAAGTTACAACAAGCGGTTAGAAATGTTAAACCAATTGAACATAGATTAGAACTTAAGAAAATGGGTTATTTCTATCAAATAGATGATGCTTATAATTCTAATCCTGTTGGTGCTAAAAGTGCTTTAGAGGTGTTATCTATGATGCCAGGGTTAAAAGTAGTAGTAACACCAGGTATGATAGAACTTGGTGATAAAGAAGAAGAATTAAATAAAGAGTTTGGTAAGCAGATTGCTACAATTAGTAAAGCTGACTATGTTGTTTTAATTGGTGAGAAGAGAACACTTCCTATTAAAGAGGGACTTAAAGAAGCTAAGTTTAATATGGATAATTTAATAGTTTATAATGATGTTAAAGAAGCATATAATTTTATAAGAGGTATAAAGTCTAAGAAAGAAATTTATGCTTTGTTTGAAAATGATTTGCCTGATACATATAATGAAAAATAGGAGGATGAGAGTATGAAAATAAAATTAGGTGTTATATTTGGTGGTGAAAGTGTTGAACATGAAGTTAGTATAATATCTGCAGTTCAAGCGATGAATAAAATTGATCAAGAGAAATATGATATTATACCAATTTATATTACTAAAGATGGTGAGTGGTATACAGGAAATATGTTAATGGATGTCGAAGTATATCAAGATTTAGATTTAATAAAAAAATATGCTAGTAATGTTGTATTATATAAAAAAGATGGAGCTTTTGTGCTTCAAAATAAAGGGTTATTTAAAAAGATTGTTACTGATTTAGATGTAGTATTTCCAATTGTTCATGGTACTAATGTTGAAGATGGGGTATTGCAAGGATATTTACAAACAGTAGGTGTTCCTTATGTTGGTCCTAATGTATATGCATCTGCTGTTGCACAAGATAAAGCTTATATGAGAGATATCTTTAAAGCTAATGGATTACCTATACCAAATTATACTTGGTTCTATGATACAGATTATAAGAATAATAGTGATGAGATAATTAAAGAAATAGAGAAAATTAAATATCCAGTTATTGTTAAACCTGCTACTACTGGTAGTAGTGTAGGTATTGGTTTTGCTAAAGATAAAGATGAACTTATTAAGGCAATTGAAGAAGCTATTACTTATGATAGTAAGATAGTTGTAGAAGAGGTTGTTAAAAACTTAATGGAAGTTAATATTGCTGTTTTAGGAAATTCTGAAAATCAAGAGGTTAGTGTTATTGAAGAAGTATTATCTAAGAGTGCTTTCTTAACATATGATGAAAAGTATATTGGTAGTGGTAAAGTTAAAGGTAAATTAGGGGCTAAAATGACTCCATTAAAGGGTTCTAAAGGAATGGCCTCAGCTGATAGAAAAATACCAGCAGACCTTACTGATAAAATGAGTAAAGAAGTAGAAGAACTTGCTATTAAAGTATTTAAAGTTTTAGGTAATAGTGGTAATGCTCGTATTGATATGTTAATTGATAGTAAAGCTAAAAAGGTTTATGTTAATGAAATTAATTCTATACCAGGTTCACTTGCTTTCTATTTATGGGATCCTAAAGGAAAAGATTATACTGAACTATTAGATGATATGGTTAGTATTGCTATTAAAGATTATAAGAAACGTGAAAGTAAGACTCATTCATTTAATACAAATATATTACAAGGTTTTGCTAAAAATGGTATTAAAGGAATGAAAGGTAAATTACAAAATAAATAAAACTGTATTAGTAAAAACTAGTACAGTTTTTACATTTGTTGACATATATTTATAATTTATAACACACTATTATAAAAATTATGTTATCCTAATGATAGGAGAGTGAATGTTATGGAGAAAAAGAAAAACAAAGGCATAATAGTTTTAATTGTTGTCTTAATATTATGTATTGTAGGACTTGTATTTTACATTTTAGTAGATAAAGATATTATTAAATTAAATAACACTACAGTTGCAAATGAACAAGTAGAAAAAAATAATACTGATGATGATAATGAAGAAAAAGATACAGGAGTAAAACTTGACATTGAAAATGAAAATATTAAATATTTATTTAATAATGCCCATCGTCCATCTATAGGACCAGAAGCACAAATTTATAGAGATGGTGGTTATAAAGTAAGTGAGATGAGTGGAGAGGATAAAATATTATTACTATATGGCCAGTGGAAGAATTATGTAAAAGAATCTTCTATAGAAATAGATAATAATTATAATAGTATGTATTATGTGAATGAAGCAGATTTAAAGAGTATTTATGAAAGAACTTTTGGACCTGATACCTATAGCCATGTCAACAGTATAACTGACAGTTATAGATGTTATACTTATACATATGATGATGAAAATAAAAGATTTTTTTATGTAGGTACTAATGGTTGCGGTGGAACTACTGTCTTTAGTGTACATGAAAAGATAATAAGTGCTACAAAATATAATGACAGAATAGAAATAGTAAGTGCTGCCTTTTATATAAATGGTATGGATAATCAAATGTATAAAGATTATAATCAAACTACATCTTTAGGAGAATATACATATTATAATAATAATTATACTGATGAAGAAAGAAATAATTTAGAAGACCAATATATAGATGATAATAAAGATAATTTAGAACAATATACTTATACATATACTCTTAACGATGATGGTTTTTATTACTTAACAAGTGTAGAAAGAACTAAAGCATAATAAAAGACTATTGTAAAGCTTGCAATAGTCTTTTATCGTCTCTTTGTTTTTACTAAATCAATAACAGTCGCATTAGAACCATATAATTCGTTAATTAAACTACTTTCAACTCTAGCATTAACAGGTCCATTAATAACAAAAGTAGTATCTCCAACATTTACAGTTCCATGTGCATATTTTGGAAATATTTGCATCTGAGGTGAAATAACTCCTATGTTACCACAAAATCTCTTAAAAAAGTGTGGTACCATTCCATCATGCATGTGACCAGATAAAACTAAGTCAGTATTATCTTGGATACAACTACCTTTTTTTGTACTAAGTTTAATAATAGATTGAGGTTCATGTGTTAATAAAATATTAAATGTAGTATTATCAAATAGACTAGCATTATAATTTTTCATAAATGCTTCTTCATAATCACTTTCAGACTCTAAATCTTTTCTTTCTTTATTCTCATCTTCATAATAAGAATAATCAGGAGAAAAAGCACTATATGTAATATCATTAGCAGTTATTGTTTCGCCATTTTCCAATAAATGAAACTTAGGCAATTCTTCAATAGTTTCTTGTAGCAAAGAATAATCTCCTCTTTGCCATTCTTTATTATTAAGTGTCATTTGATCGTGATTACCAGCACTTAAAAATACGTGTTTATCATCAGCAAAATCTGATAATGCTTGTAACACTTTATTTCTAAATTTATTATCTTTTAGTTCATTAACATCATTGATAATATCTCCAGGCATTACAATATGTGATATTTTTGTCATATCAGTTTTGCTTTTTATTTCTTTTAAGTGTTCAAATCCTTTATCCTCTGTTAAATGAAAATCACTAAGAGAAAGTATTCTCCTATCTCTATCTATTTTATCGGTATTAATATTAACATTAGTTATATGAGCCATAATATTACCCCCCTTTAAATTTAATGTAGCCATATTATAACATATCTACATTATTTTGTCAAATTTATGTCGTTCCTTATAAGCAACTTATTATAACGTTAAATCTCATAATATTTATCTATCTTTTGACTTTACTAAAGCCTAATTCTATACCTTTATCAATGTTTTTACTATCAAACATCTCAAGTCTATCATAAATTAAATCTATATAATCATCTAATGATATATTAACTAGTTTTCTTGCTGCAATTACTTTCATATCATTAAATACATTGTTAACATTATTTATAGTATCTTCAAATCCTTTTTCTAAAATAAAGTCACCACTATTAACATTAAACTCATCAAGACCAATATGAGTATTTTGATTATATAAAGATATTATCTTAGCAGTAATAACTTCTTCAATAACATCTTTATCATCTTCCTTAAACTCTTCAAAGTGATAATCAGGTTCAGGTACATAAATACCTAACTTTTCATCTAAATAACTTATACATCTAGCTTGATAATAGTAAGGAGTCATATAAATTTCTCTATTATACTTAGGACTACCATAATAAAGTAGGGGACTAACTACATCATCATTATTTTTACTAAGGATTTTTAAGTTGTCATATTCACTCTTTACTTTACCATATTCTAAATTAGGTTGTCCCATTAATAAAGTATATTTTTTATGCCCATTATCTAAGACATAAACAACTTCCATATGTCCCCAGTTTATAAACTTAATTCTTATGTTTTTACTATAATAATTAGGATAATTTTCCTTTAGATAATTAGCAAAGTCATTTTCAATAAATTCACTTGTTTTAATTACTTCTTCAATAGGCTGTTGTTCTGGACTAAGTTCATAATAAATAAAGTCATAATCATTAATACCTAAAGCTTCTTTTTCTTTCATAGTACTCCCTCCATGCTAGTTATTATAATGAAAAGAAGGGGAAATAGCAAACAAATTAGTGTGAAACATATAAAAATGTGATATTATAAAACTAATTTATTAATTGGAGGAATATCTATGACTTATTATTATGATAACTATGTTGAAAGATTTGGAAAAAGAGATAAAAATGATAAGAAGTGGTGGAATGATGGAACTTATATTACACCTGAAGGAACACTTTTTGATGTAGATGGTTATGCAAGAGTTGCTCATGCAGGTGGTTTTGTACTTCCATTTTTCATGAGCTATACTGACCCAGATGAAGATGAATTAAGATACTTTACTAAAGAGAAAGTGTTGAGTAATTTAATTGATTGGCAATATGCCCTATGTACAAGAGAATATGATGTTAACCTCAAAGAACAGAAAATGCGTTTAGCTTTAGTAAAATATTTAATTAATGTATATAAAAGTGAATATACTATTTGGGATAGAAAAAATGGATATGTTGATTTATCTTACGCTACCGGGATAAAGAAAGAAACAGAAAACTTTATAGGAAGAGATAGATTTTTAAAAGATATTTTAGTAATGGCTTGTAATTATGATTCTGTTGAAAGTACCCTTTATAGAACGATTACTACCTCAAAATTTAATATTTATGAGACCTTCTATGATTATATTTTACATGACTATAAGATATATCAAATACCTAAACAAGTCTATGATGAAAAACAGGGTAAGTATGTTAATTGGTCTTTACCAGATTATATGATTTCTGATAAAGAATTAAGATTAAAAATGGAACTTGAGTCAATCTGTAAAACTGTACCTTTAGAAAAACGTGATAAATATAGAAGAAGTAAGGTAAAAATAAAAGGTTTTGACTTCATAGATTAAAACTACTGAAAATTTACTCAGTAGTTTCTTTTAATTTCTCATTAATTATCTTTAAGTTATTATTAAGCCTCTCATCATTTGGCTCTATTTTTAAAGCTTTATCTAAGAATACCTTACTAATCTTTATTTCTCCTTTATTATAGTATGAAATACTTAATAAGTCATATGGAGTATAACCAAAGCTAAACGTCTCATTTATATAGCTCTTAGTATGACTTTTTATATTTAAAGCAAGATTTACATAATGAATAGTATTATC
>CALVUV010000046.1 GCA_944363685.1 uncultured Bacilli bacterium | reverse complement strand
AGTGGTGAAGCTGCTATGAAAGATAAAGTAAGTGAACTTGTAGATGTTTTTAACCCAAATCATATTAGTTCCAAAAAATAAAAAATTAATATAATATAGTATAGAAAGTGTGTGATTAACTATGAAAATGCTTGAGATAAAAGGAGGAAATCCTCTTACTGGAACAATAAGAATAAGTGGGGCTAAAAATAGTGTGGTAGCATTAATACCAGCAGCAATTCTTTCAAGTGAAGAAGTAACTATCTGTAATGTACCTGATATTACTGATACATCTGCACTTTGTGAAATATTAGAATTTTTAAATGTTGATGTAAAAAGAGCTACAGAAAGTTTAGTTATTAATCCAACCAATATGGAAAATAAAGAAATACCTAGTATGTATACAAAAAAACTAAGAGCATCATATTACTTTATGGGTTCTCTATTAGGAAAATATAAAAAAGTAACAATGGCATTACCTGGTGGTTGTTCAATAGGCGCACGACCAATAAACCTTCACCTAAAAGGTTTTGAAGCCCTAGGAGCTAAAGTAACAAATAAAGATAATATTTATACTGTAGAAGCTAAAGAATTAAAAGGTGCTAACATCTACCTTGACTTTGCAAGTGTAGGAGCAACAATTAATATTATGTTAGCAGCAGTTCTAGCAAAAGGAAAAACTATCATCGATAATGCAGCTAAAGAACCAGAAATTGTTAATGTTGCAACATTACTTAATAATATGGGTGCCAAAATAAGGGGAGCAGGAACAAGTAGTATAGAAATAACAGGTGTTGAAAAATTAGGTAGATGTTTTCACGAAGTAATACCAGATCGTATTGAAGCAGGTACTTATGTAATTCTTGGCGCTGCTGTTGGAGATAATCTAAAAATATCAAATATCATTCCTGAACATATAGAAGCTTTAACTAGTAAATTAGAAGAAATGGGAGTTTTCCTAGATATTGGAACAGATTATATAATTGTAAGTAGTGGTAAAAACTATAAACCAGTAAATGTTAAAACTCAAACATATCCTGGTTTTGCCACCGATCTTCAACAACCACTTACACCACTTCTTACTATGTGTGATGGTAGAAGTAAAATAGAAGAAACGATTTATGAAAATAGATTCATGCATATACCTTATTTAAATCAAATGGGAGCCGATATAAGAGTAAAAAATCAAACTTCAACAATTATTGGACCTACAAAATTAACTGGTACAGATGTAGTAGCAACTGACCTTAGAGCAGGAGCCGCTTTAGTAATCGCTGGTCTAATGGCAAAAGGAACTACAAAAATAACAAATGTTGAACATATTTTAAGAGGATATGAAAATATAGTTGAAAAATTAATTGGAGTAGGTGCAAAACTAGAATTAAAAGATATATAAATAGTCTAAAAAAAGATTAGAGAAATATAAATATAGTATAGACTCTAATCTTTTTTTGGAGGTAAAAGATGAAAAAAATACTATGTTTTTTAATTATATGTCTTTTAATATATACGATATATTACTTTAATCATACAGATAAAATAAATTATTTATCTCTAGGTGACTCTTTAAGTGTTGGTATAGATTCTAACGGCCATACAAATTATGGTTATAGTAATTATATTGCCAAATACTTAAAAGAAAAAAGACTATTAAAAAGTTATAACAATGACTTTAGTTTAAGTGGAACTAGAATAACAGATCTTTTAACCCAACTTACAACAAACAAAACTATAACAAAAGATGGAACAACATTATCACTAAAAAAATGTCTTAGAGAATCTGATTTAATAACTCTTTCAATAGGAATGGATGATATTCTAACCAAATTAACTTTTTCCACAACATCTGTGGAAAGTATAACAAATAAAGAAATAACTGAAATGGTAGATGAAACTATAGGTGAGCTAGATTCTCTTTTTAAAGAATTAAGGAAATATGCTAAAGAAGATATAATCTTTATAGGTTTTTACAATCCTTTAGAAGAAGATTCCAAAACCACAGAAAGACTCTATACTTACCTAATAACAAAGACTAAAAATCTATGTAAAACCTATGATATAGAGTATTTAGATATTTATAATTTAATTAAGAAAAATAAAGATTACATAGATAACCCTACTAACATATATCCAACAACAGAAGCTTATCAGATGATTGCCACAAAAATAATAGAGAATTATTTATAGATAAACACTCTTGCATAAAAGATACTTATGTGATAAGATGAATATGTAAATGAAATTTTCATAAAATAAAAAAGAGGGAAATACTTATTTTCGCACAGTTGAGTACTTACCTCTAAAGGTTTTGGTACTTAATCTATACTAGATTGAGTACTATTTTCTTATATAGTTTTACTTTACAAAAAGCAAGGCTATTAATAAGAAGATAACAATGAATAAAGCTAATACTAGAAAGTCTATCTTTCTCATATTATCAAGCCTCCTTCCTAATAAGAAGTAGGCAAGTACTCAATCATTTAAGATTTCCCTAAATTAATAGTATCATATTATTTTTTATAAAATAAGAAAAGATGTAATAAAAAAGCTACGGATTTTCGTAAATGTAATTTTAAATTTTATTTTTAAGTGTGAAAATCTATTAAAAACCTTGTCAAATCTTAAATAATTTGATATATTAAGTAGCGAATTAGTTCCTTAAAGGGATGATTTCTATGATAAATAAATTATCATGGCGAAAGGAGAGAAGAAAAATGGCAAAAAACAATCCAGCAAATTATAGACCCTGTAAAGTGACTTGTGCTTGTGGTGCAACATTTGAAGTAATCTCTAATAAAGATGAAGTAAGTGTTGAAGTATGTTCAAATTGTCATCCATTCTATACAGGAAAACAAGGAAGAGCATCTAAAGCAGGACAAGTTGAAAAATTCAATAAAAAATATGGATTTAATCAAAAAGATACAAAAGAAGCAGCTTAAGCTTCTTTTTCTTTTAATTTGTGCTATACTAAAGTAGGGGAATAAAAATGTATAACTTAACATTAAATGAGATTTTATTTTTAAATGACTTGAATCTATATGCAGAATATTTAAAAGAAATAGAAACCTTAAAAACTAATAGAATAGCAAGGCAAATAGCAGAAAGAATGCATGGTGAAAGTATAAACAAAATATATGAAGCTATATTAAAAGAAGAGTTAAAAAATACTAGTAGTGATAATGATTTCTTTGCAGGAGATTTAGTCTTACTTCATGAAAGTATAAAAGAATATCATACTAAAACAGGTATAATTTGTGATTTTTCTGCTAATTTAATAAAAAAAGGAGGACTATATTTAAACTATCGTCCTATCTTAGAAAATTTAATTACAAATAAAGTATATGTTTTAAAAAGAAGTATTAAGGTAGAACCAGGATATTTTGATATGTTACCTAAAAACATAACAGAATTAGAAGATTTAAATAATAAAATGAAATTACAAATACATGACAACTATATAGATTATTCTCATCTAAATCAAGTAATGGGAGGAACTTTAGTTCTAAGGAGGTTAAAAAAATGAAATTAGGAATAACAAGTGATCATCGTGGATATAATTTAAAAGAGAAATTAATAAAAAAATTAAACCAAGATTATGAAGTAATAGATTATGGTTGTAAAAATACAGAAAGTGTAGATTATCCAGATTACGCTTTTAAATTAGGAGAAGCACTAACTAATAAAGAAATAGACTTCGGAATTGCAATCTGTGGTAGTGGTATAGGAATATCTATTGCTTGCAATAAAGTAAAAGGAATAAGAGCAGCCCGAGTTACAAATATTGAGGATGTAATAGAAACAAGAACCGATAATGATGCAAATATTATCTGTTTAAATGAAAAAATGAATGAAATAGATGCCTATAACTTAATTATAAGCTTTATTACAACACCTTTTTCTAATATAGATAGACACATAAGAAGAATAAATAAAATAAAAGAATATGAGGTAAAAAATGAGTGTTAAATACGTTTTATATATAATAGTAACAATTATAACTATTTGGAGTTTAGACTCTATTAATATAAATGCTATTTTTAAAAAAAATAAAAATATACAAGCAAGAGTCTTCTATTTTCTATTAGCTTTATCTCTAATATATTTAGTAACAAACTGTCTTTATGATTTATGTGAAACAGCAATAATTTCTTAAAAGAAAAAATTTAAAGTATAATTTTTTCATTTTCGTTAAAACTCTTAATGAGGTGATAGATAATGAAAAAATTAAGATTAAAAAAAGGTGCTATAATTGGAGCTTATTTAATTGCTTTCTCTCTAACAGGAATGGGTGCATTCTTTGTAAGTCAAAATATGCAAGAAGCAAATGATACTAATGAAGATATTGAGTATGTAAATTCATCAATTATAGAAGATGATGACATAGAAGTAATTAAAGAAGAAGTAAAGATGATTAAACCTTATACTAACGATCAAGTAGAAACACTTAAATATTTCTATGATTACCAAGCAGATAATGCTTCTCAAGAAAAGTCAATTCTATATCATGAAAATACATACATTCAAAATTCAGGTATGGACTTCGGCTTAACAGATCCTTTTGAAGTAGTATCAGTATTAGATGGTACTGTAACAGATGTAAGAGAAGATGAATTATTAGGTACTATTGTAGAAATAAAACATGATAATGATTTGATAAGTAGTTATCAAAGTTTAAGTGAAGTATCAGTAAAGAAAAATGATACAGTAACTCAAGGTCAAGTAATAGGTAAAAGTGGTACAAATGCTATAGACCAAGATATGGGCAATCATTTACATTTTGAATTATATAAAGCAGGTGAAATAGTAGACCCTAGTAAATATTTTGATCAAGTAATTAGTTCTGATACTAAAGATAGCACTGAAGAAAGTACTACTACAAAAGAAGAAGATACAACTACTGAGACAGAAACTAATGAAGAAACGGAGTAAAACCGTTTTTTTTCTAAGAAAAACAATTTACAATAAAATATATTTCTGCTAAAATATTAACAGTAAAAGGACGTGATAATATGTTATCAAAAGATATTGGTATTGATTTAGGAACAGCAAATGTTTTGATTTATATAAAAGGAGAAGGAATCGTTCTAAATGAACCTAGTGTTGTAGCTATTGATACAGATAATAAAAAAGTAGTCGCTGTAGGAAAAGAAGCTAGTGAAATGTTAGGAAGAACACCTGAAAAAGTAAAAGCTATTAAACCTATGAAAGATGGAGTAATAGCAGATTTTGAAATAACAGAAATAATGTTAGACTACTTTATTAGAAAAATACATGCTAGGAACTTTTTATCAAGACCTAGAATCCTTATTTGTTGTCCTACTAACGTAACTCCAGTTGAGAAAAATGCTATTAAAGAAGCAGCAGAAAGAACTGGTGCTAGAAAAGTTTTCTTAGAAGAAGAACCTAAAGTAGCAGCAATAGGAGCTGGTATGGATATATCTAAACCTAGTGCTAATATGGTAATAGATATTGGTGGTGGCACAACAGATATAGCTATTCTTTCCCTAAATGATATTGTTAGTAGTCAATCAGTACGTATAGCAGGAAATGTTTTTGATCAAGATATTGTAAAATATATTAAAGAAAAATATAAACTATTAATTGGAGAAAAAACAGCCGAAGAAATAAAAATAGAATTTGCAAACCTATTTGAACCAGATAAGAAAAACAAATTAGAAGTAAGAGGAAGAGATTTAGTAACAGGATTACCTAATACTATAGAAATAAATGAACAAGAAACAGAAGAGGCTCTACATGAATCCATTTATAAGATTATAAAAGCAGCAACTAATGTTTTAGAACAAACACCACCAGAACTATCTGCAGATATTGTTGATAAAGGTATTGTTTTAACAGGTGGTGGTTCAATGCTTAAAGGATTAAATGAATTATTAAAAAAAGAGCTAAAAGTACCTGTTTTAATAGCAGATAGTCCTCTAACTTGTGTAGTTGAAGGAACAGGAGTACTTTTAGATAATATAAAACTATTAGAAGATAATTAAGCCACTATTCAGTGACTTTTTCTTTAATACAAAAAAAGTAAAAATATATGTAAAAATAAAAATCTAATCTTTATGATAGTTGTAAAACTATTTTCAACTTGCTATAATTAACTTAGAAAAGAGGAAAAACTATGAATCAAGAAATAATAGATATTCTAAAAATAGTTGTAACTACTTTTGTTTGTTCAGCTTTAATAATGCCCTTTATGAAGAGAATAGCAAAACATATTGGAGCTATAGACATGCCAAGAAGTGAAGAAGGACATCGACATATTCATACTAAAGCAACTCCAAAATTAGGAGGAGTTGGTATATTTTTAGCCTTTCTAATAGGATATATGTTATTTGGAACAGAAAGTGTTCAAATGAATTCTATTTTAATAGGTAGTTTTATTATAATTCTAACAGGAATAGCAGATGATATTAAATCTATAAGAGCTAGAAGTAAATTAATTGGACAAATAATCGCTGCAGCTATCTTAGTCTTTTATGGAGGATTTTTATTAAACAACATAACAGCATTTGGTTACACTATTAACTTTGGAATTCTCTCTTATCCTTTAACAATATTATTTATAGTCGCATGTATTAATATTATTAATTTAATAGATGGTTTAGATGGTCTAAGTGGTGGAATAAGTAGTATTTTCTTTCTAACTATAGGTATCATAGGTTTTTTCCAAGGAAGAAGTGGTTCCCTAGTTATGATATTGACATTTATTATGCTAGGAGCAACTTTAGGATTCTTATTACATAATTTTTATCCTGCTAAAATCTTCTGTGGAGATTGTGCTATGTATTTAGGCTTTATGATAGCAGTAATAACTCTTTTAGAATTTAAAGGCCCCGCATTAACAAGTTTATTTGTTCCCCTAATGATATTAGGTATACCAATACTTGATACCTTATTTGCAATAATAAGAAGACTTCTAAAACATCAAGCACCATTCTCACCAGACAAGGAACATATTCATCATCAATTACTAGGTATGAACTTTTCTCAAAGAACAACCGTATTAATAATCTATGCATTTAATATTCTTTTCGCTTTTGCATCTATTTTCTATTCCTTAAAAGATCCTTTTATGGGAAAAATTCTCTACATAATTATATTTATAATTGTAGTATGGTTTGTACTAAGAACAACAGTAATTTCTAAGAAAAATAAGGAAGTAACAGACAATATAATAGAGAAGGTTGGAGAAGTAATAAAGAAAGAACCTAAACAAAAAAATAGAGTTAAATAACTACTATTTTTTTTTGACAAAACTCCTGTAAAATGGAAATATATGGTAAAATTTAAAAGTGTGTGTTTGTATAAAAAGGAGGAGGTTAGAAGTGTTAAATTTTATTATATGTGATGATGAAAAAGAATTCAGGGGAATGATAGACAAAGAAATAGAAAAATTTATGATGAATTATGATGTAAATTACAAAGTTTATCAATTTGAAACCTACGATGAGAAATTTGAGAAAATTGCAAAAAGTGATCTTGGTTTCAAAGTCTACTTTTTTGATATTAAAACTACAAAAGGTTCAGGACTAGATGCTGCAAGATATATAAGAGAAGAATTAGATGACTGGAATTCTATAATTGTGATAGTAACTGCATTTTCTGAGTATAGATACGAAGCATTATCAAATAGATTATATTTACTAGATTTTATTAGTAAATTTGATAGATGCAAACCTAAGATAAAAGAAATCTTAAAGATTGTATATAAAAACTATAATAGTCGCGAAAAATGTCTAAATTACGAATATAACTATATACTATACAAGATAGAACTAAAAAATATAATCTTTATTGAGAAAGAACAAGATAGTAAAAGATGTATTGTTTATACAACTTATGGAACTTTCAAAGCACCATTTACATTAAGTGCAATTTATAAACAACTAGATAAAAGATTTTTAAAAGTCCATAAAAGTTTAATATTAAACATAGATAAGATAAAAACTTATGATATTAAAGAAAATGAAGTTTTATTCGTTAATGGAATGAGTACAAATTTAATTTCAAGATCAGGTAGAAAGGAGTTAGTAGAATATGTCACCAATAATAATTAAATTCATAAATTGTATAGTATTATCAATTGCAACTTTAACAGTAGCAAAAAAAATTCTAAAAATAGATATAAGTCTAACAAAATTAAGAAATATAATGTTAATATTAATAATGACAATACCTACTTTAATATTTTATCAAACAGAATATAATACAATTTTAACAATCGCTACATATATGATTTCCGTATTAGTCATAAGAAAAATGGGAAATACAGACTTAAAAAGTTCAATAGTTACAACAAGTTTAATTATGATAACAATCTTTGGTATAGATTTAATTGTAAGTTTGTCAGAGTTAACTTTGTTAAATTATGAAACACTAAGAGATAATTGGGTTTTAAGTTTAATTAACAATAGTATAATAGCACTAGTATTAGTTTTAATATGCCAAAATAAGAAAGTAGTTGAAAAGTTTCAAAGATTTTGTTTAAAAATTAGCGAATCTCATTACTTATCAATTATTTTCTTTGCTGTTTTAAGTATTTTTATATTTTCTATATTAGCATTCAATTTAGCAACTGAACTTAAGTTAAATATTCCTAGTGTATTAAGTATAATAATCATAACTATTTTCTTAATATTATATTATATTTATATGGAAGAATGTAATAACTACGACCAATTAAAAGAAGAATATGACAATCTATTTGATTGTATACAAAATTTTGAAAATTGGATAGATAATGAACAACTATATTGTCATGAAATGAAGAATAATTTATCTATTATTAGAAGTATGAGTAATAATAAAAAGATAATAAACAAAATTGATGAGATTTTAGATATGAGTGTAGTAGTAGATGACCAAGTAATAGAAACATTAAAAAATATTCCTAAAGGAGATTTAAAAGGACTTTTATATTATAAAGTGGCAGTATCAAAAAAGAAAAATATCAATATTGTTTTTGAAATTAGTGATTTAGTTACAAAGAAATTAAAGAAAATGGATAAAACAAAAATTAGAGAAGTCTGTATTATCCTTGGTATCTACTTAGATAATGCCTTAGAAGCAGCAGAGAAATCAAAAGAAAAAAATGTTGTCTTAGAAATATATGAAATAAATAAAGAAATAAATTTTGTCATCTCAAATACTTATGAAGAAATTTTATCAATAAAGAATATGAATAGAAAGAACTTTACAACTAAAGGTAAAAATCATGGAAGAGGATTGTACTATGTTAATAAAATAATAAAAAAACATAAATGGATAAGCCAAGAACAAATGTTTTTAAATAAATATTTTATTCAAAAATTAATAGTAAAATAAAAAAGAATTCAAATTGAATTCTCTTATTAATCCATATTTTTTAATGCTTTTGGTTCTTCAGCGATCCACCAAACACATCCTAAACTAGCAGAAGCAGTAGTTAACATAGCAACAGCTGCTAAAATTTTAGCCATTCTTTTTTTCATAC
>CALVUV010000045.1 GCA_944363685.1 uncultured Bacilli bacterium | reverse complement strand
TTTATAGATAATGGTAAATTAGTCTTTGATAAAGAAAAAGATGATATCTTAGATAATTATGGAATAGTTAAATGTAATGATAGTGATTTTAAGAAACTTTCTAAAGAAGATATAATATCTTATCGTAAAAATAAATATAACTATGAAGTATTAGTTAATGATAGAAAAAAGGTTAAGAAAAATATCTCTGACATAGTCGTTGATAAAGCTACTTTAGAAGATATTATGTTATTAATAGTGAAAGGAGAAAAATAATGAAAGGTTTAATTATTAAAGATTTATGTGTAATTAAAAATCAAATGAAAAGTTTATTATTAGTACTAGCTTTATTTATCTTTCTTTCAATTGCTAATAAAGATGCAACATTTGTTCTTTTCTTAATCCCATTTTATATGATTATGATTCTTATAACTACCTTTAGTTATGATGAGTTTAATAAATGGGAGTGTTACTGTAACAGCTTACCTCTTAGTAGAAAAGAAATAGTTAAAGCTAAGTATATATTATTTAATGCTTCATCACTTATTCTTATAATGCTAGGAATACTTGCATCCTTTATCATTCCAAATTTTATAGAAAATATTACCTTTGAATCAATCTTTGCAAGTATTATTGGTGTTGCCTTTGGTATATGTTTAGTAATATCTTTACTAATCCCATTCTATTATAAATTTGGTTCTCAGAAGGGGAGAATAATGTTATTCCTTACTATTGCCATACTTGCTTTACTAATAGGTGCAATTACTAGTCTAGATATCTTTAATAATATAGAATTAATGAATCTAATAAATAATTTAAATAATCTAAGCTTAGGAATGTTTGCACTGCTTTTAATAATAGTAACAGTAATACTTATGACTATCTCTTATTACATTTCTATTAAAATATATAGTAATAAAGAGTTTTAAATTCTCTAAATAATTTAGAGAATTTATTTTTTTGAAAAAAGTGTTGACAAAATATTATGTTATTAATATAATGTTAATAACAAGTTTAATTACTTGCTAATTTTCAAACTTTTGATATTAATAAAAAGCTAATAAGAGGAGGAATATTTATGAAAGTTGAGAATTTAAAAGTCTATAATAAAGCTTTAATTGTTGTTGATATGGTTAATGGCTTTGTTAACGAAGGAGTGTTACACGATAAATCTATCGCTAGAGTAATACCTAGACAGATAGAGCTTATTAAAGAATATCATAATGAGGGACAGTTAGTTATATTTATTCAAGATACTCATACTAAAGATTCTACGGAACATAATAGATTTCCTGATTTTCATTGCCTTAAAAACAGTGGAGAAGAGGAAGTTGTTGAAGAGTTAAAACCTTTTACTGATTTAGATAATACTTTCTGTATACCTAAGAATTCTACAAGTTTTATGGAATCACCATATTTTAGAGAAATGATTGGTAATGCTACTAATATAAAAGAATTTGATATAGTAGGCTGTTGTACTGATATATGTGTATGTAATGGTTCTATTGGTCTTGCAAATTATTTAGATGAACATAATAGAGATAATATTATAAGAGTACATAAAGATGCTATTGCAACTTTTTTAGAAGATACTAGGCAAAATTATATTGATGCAGCTTACTTACTTATGGAACAGCAAGGAATTCAGTTAGTTAAAAAAATTTAGAATTTGATATTAATAATTTGATAAAAAGAAAGGATGGTTTAAATGAATGAAAGAAATTTAACTTTATTGACTGATTTATATGAACTTACAATGATGAATGGATATTTTGATATGAAAAGAGATGAAAGAGTAGTATTTGATGTCTTCTATCGTAAAAATCCTTGTGATGGAGGATATGCTATAGTAGCAGGACTTGAACAAGTTATTGACTATATTAAAAATTTACATTTTGATAGTGATGATATTGAGTACTTAAGAGAATTAGAACTTTTTGATGAAGAGTTTTTAAAATATTTAGAAAACTTTAAATTTACTGGTAATATTTATGCTATTAAAGAAGGAACAGTTGTCTTTCCTATGGAACCTTTATTGAAAGTAGAAGCACCTATAATAGAAGCTCAACTTGTGGAGACAGCTATTTTAAATATTATTAATCATCAAAGTTTAATTGCTACTAAAGCTTCTCGAGTATGTGATGCTACTAAAGGAGATGCTGTAATGGAGTTTGGTCTTAGAAGAGCGCAAGGTCCTGATGCTGGTATATATGGAGCAAGGGCTGCTGTTATTGGAGGATGTTCATCGACTAGCAATGTTCTAGCTGGTAAACAATTTAATATTCCTGTTGCTGGAACTCATGCTCACAGCTTTATTATGAGTTTTCCTAGTGAATATGAGGCTTTTAAGAAATATGCAGAACTATTTCCAAATAATGCAACTTTACTAGTAGATACTTATGATTCAATAAATTCAGGTGTTCCTAATGCGATAAGAGTATTTAAAGAGTTAAAAGAACAAGGTAAGATGCCTAAAAAATATGGAATAAGACTTGATAGTGGAGATTTAGCATATCTATCTAAAAAAGCTAGAACTATGTTAGATGAAGCAGGATTTCCTGATGCCACTATTTGTGCTTCTAATGATTTGGATGAATATCTAATAGAATCTCTAAAAGAACAAGATGCTAAAATAAATCTTTGGGGAGTTGGTACAAGCTTAATTACTTCTAAAGATTGTCCTAGTTTTGGAGGAGTTTATAAACTTGCTGCTATTAAAAAATCTGGTGTAGTTATTCCTAAGATTAAACTTAGTGAAGATAGAGTAAAAATTACTAATCCAGGAGATAAACAAGTATTTAGATTCTATGATAAAGAAACAGGTAAGATTAGAGGAGATATTATTGGATTTGCAAATGAAAAATATAGTGAGAAAGAGACAACTATAATGTTTGATCCTGTAGATACTTGGAAGAGAAAAGAATTAGAGAAAGGTACCTATACAGTAAGAGAATTGTTAGAGCCAGTATTTATAAATGGAGAATGTGTTTATAAAAGTGATAGTGTTATGGATCTTAGAGATTATTGTAGTATGGAAAAAGAAACTTTAAGTGAAGAGAATAAAAGATTTTTAAATCCACATACTGTTCATGTAGATTTAAGTTATGATTTATGGAATCTTAAAAATAAAATGATAGATGAAGAGAAAAAATTAGTGAAAAAAAGAGGAGAAATTGATTATAATGCGTAAAGAAAAGTTAGAAGAATTAAGAGATTATATAAAGGAATTATCAACTGTAGAAGTTATGAGAAATAAGGATGAATTTATTTATGATGATAAAGGAATGCCTATTAAAAGAAAAGGTTTTGTTAGTGTAGAGAGTTATACTTATAAGTTAGCGAATGGAAAGGTTTTAGTTCGTGAGAAAACATTAAAGGGTGGTAAAAATGGTAATGCAGCGATTGTTTTACCTATTACTAAAGATAATAATACTATTTTAATTGTTCAGCCTAGAACTGTTACTAAAGAGGGAGTATGTGTAGAAGTTCCTGCTGGATATATTGAACTTAATGAAACACCAGAAGAGGCTGCTATTAGAGAGTTAAGAGAAGAGACCGGTTATACTACTAATGAGTTAATAAAATTAGATGAGTTTTATCAAGATCAAGGAGTTAATCCTGGTTATAATCATAGTTTTGTGGCTTTAGATTGTGAGAAAAAGTATTCTCAAAAATTAGATGAAGATGAATTTATTCGTTATTTTGAATGTAGTTTTGATGAAGCGTATGAACTTTTAGAAAAAAGATATATTACTGATATTCAGTCTAGATATACTATTAAGGAAGCGAAAAAACTAATAAAAAAATAAAAACATAGTAAACTATTAAAGGAGGAAATTATGAAGAAATATGGATTTGTTAGAGTAGGGGCAATTGTTAATAAATTAGTACTTGCTAGTCCTGTTGATAATGCTAAAGAAATAATTAATATGTTAAAGAAAGCATGTGGAGAAGGTGTTTCTATTGTTACTACTCCTGAACTTGCTTTAACAGGGTATACTTGTGGTGATTTATTCTTACATGATGAGTTGATTAATAAGAGTGAAGAAGCTTTAAGAATTATTCTTGAGGAAACTAAAGATTTAGATATTATTTCTATTATAGGAATGCCTGTTAGATGTAATAATCAACTATTAAATTGTGCAGTTGTTATATCTAAAGGAGATATTCTAGGTATTGTTCCTAAGTCTTATATTCCTAATTATAGTGAATTTTATGAGAAGAGATGGTTTACTTCTAGTTTTGATTTAAATAATAGTGAAGTAAGATTACTAGGACAAATAGTTCCTATATCTACTAAATTATTATTTAGAGATAAGGAGAAAAGAGAAATTAATTTTGCAATTGAAATATGTGAAGATTTATGGGCAGTTAATCCTCCTAGTAATAATCATGCTCTTAATGGAGCGACTATAATATTTAATTTATCTAGTAGTAATGAGATTGTAGGTAAAGATTCTTATAGAAGAAATTTAGTTTCTATGCAGTCTAGTAAGACAATATCATCTTATATATATGCAAGTAGTGGTATTATGGAATCAACTTCTGATTTAGTATTTGGAGGAGCTTGTTTAATATATGAGAATGGTAAACTATTAAAAGAAAATAAGAGATTTGAAATTGAAAGTAATTTAATATATGTTGATGTTGATACTTTTAGTTTAGTTAATGAAAGATATCGTAATAGTAGTTATACTAGTAGTGCTTATGATGGAGATTATAAAATAATAGAAGTTAATGTTTGTGATAAAATAAAGACTCTTGATAGGACTTATAAACAATATCCTTTTGTTCCTCTTACTAATAAAGAAAATAGATTTGAAGAGATATTAGAAATACAAGCGAGTGGGTTAGCTAGAAGACTTATTCATTTAAATAATACTAAATGTATTATAGGTATGTCTGGAGGACTTGATTCTACTCTTGCTTTTTTAGTAATAGAAAGAGCTTTTAGGAAATTAAATAGAAGTACTAAGGATATTATAGGGGTTACAATGCCTGGATTTGGTACTACTGATAGGACTTATAATAATGCAGTTTTATTAGTTAAAGAATATGGAGCGACATTAAAAGAAATAAGTATAAAAGATGCTTGTTTACTTCATATGAAAGATATTGGTTTAGATATTAATGATAGAAGTGTTACTTATGAAAATATACAAGCGAGAGAAAGAACACAAATACTTATGGATATTGCTAATATGCTTTCTGGTATTGTTATAGGAACAGGTGATTTATCTGAACTTGCTTTAGGATGGTGTACTTATAATGGTGATCATATGAGTATGTATTCTGTTAATTCATCTATTCCTAAGACTTTAGTAAGATATTTAGTAGAATATATTAAAGATAATAGTAGTGGTAAAAGAAAAGAGGTTTTAGAAGATATTTTAGATACTCCTATTTCTCCAGAGTTATTACCTCCTGATAAAGCAGGTAATATGTTACAAAAAACAGAATCTAGTATTGGTCCATATGTTTTACATGATTTCTTTTTATATCATTTATTAAGACATGGTACATCATTTACTAAGATATATTTTCTTTCTAAATTAACATTTAAAGATAGTTTTACTAATGAAGAGATAAAGAAGTGGTTAATAGTATTTATTAAACGTTTTTATAGTCAGCAGTTTAAAAGAAATGCTGTTCCTGATGGTATTAAAGTAGGTAGTATTTCTTTATCTCCAAGAGGTGATTTAAGAATGCCTAGTGAAGCTTCTTTTAAGAAAATTATAGAAGAGTTAGAAAAAACGGAATAGATTTCTGTTTTTTTGTATAAATTTTCTTTTTTAGTTAATGCTATAACTGGTGATATTATGTCTAATAAAAAATATGATGATTTAGTTAAGAAACATACTCCTAAAGAAAATAAGTTAAAATATGCAGTTACAGCTTTTTTAGTAGGGGGATTTATGGGATTACTTGGAGAAGTTTTAATTAGAGTTTATATTATACTTTTTGAAGTTTCAAGAAATGATGCTTCTACTTATATGATTATAACTTTTATTTTCTTTGCATCATTGTTCACAGCTTTGGGTTTCTTTGATAAGTTAGTTGCTAAAGCGAAAGCAGGTCTTCTTATTCCTATAACTGGTTTTGCTCATTCTATGACTAGTTCAGCTTTAGATTATAAGAATGAAGGACCTATTTATGGTGTTGGTAGTAATGTTTTTAAACTTGCTGGATCAGTTATCTTTTATGGAGTAGTATCTGCTTGGTTTTTTGGTCTTATTAGATATTTATGGGAGGTACTTTTATGATACTTAATTTTAGAAATGTTTATTTAGATAATGTTAGTACTGTTTGTGGTCCTTATGAAGCGAAAGGGCCTTTGTCTCATAACTTTGATAAGAAGTATAATGATTTATATGCACGCGAGAAATCTTTTGAAAAAGCAGAAATTAGATTACTTGAAGATAGTATTAGAATTTTATTAAAAAAGACTAAGTTAAAGTCAAATGATATTGATTTGGTAATAGCAGGTGATCTTTTAAATCAAATAGCATCATCAAGTTATGGAGCTTTAAATTTAAAAAGTCCTTTTCTTGGTATTTATACTGCTTGTGCTACTAGTATAGAGGGTATTTTAATAGGTTCTACTTTTATAGATAGTGGTAAAGTTAATAATGCTATTGTTTCTTGTTCTTCTCATAATATGTCTAGTGAAAAACAGTTTCGTAATCCAACTGAATATGGATCTCCTAAACCAATGACTGCTACATTTACAGCGACTGGTGGGGCAAGTTTACTTTTATCTAATAAACCTAGTAAAGTTAGAGTAACTAATGGTATGATTGGTACTATTGTTGATTATAATCAAAAAGATGCTTTTAATATGGGAGCGGCTATGGCAGGGGCAGCTTTTGATACTCTTTCTAAATATTTAAGTGAGACAGATACTAAACCTAATGATTATGATCTTATTCTAACAGGGGACTTAGGTAAATATGGTAAAGAAATATTAAAAGATTTAATGAAAAGTGAATATAATATAGATTTAACTAATTATAATGATTGTGGTGTTATGTTGTATGACTTGGAGAAACAAAAAGAAGTAATGGCTGGAGGAAGTGGTCCTGTTTGTTCAGCTTTAGTTAATTATAGTACGATTGTTAAAGGGATTATGGAAGGTAAATATAAAAAAGTATTATTGATTGCAACAGGGGCTTTATTTTCTCCTATTATGCTTTATCAAAAAGAAAATATTTTATCTATTGCAAATTTAGTATGTTTGGAGGCGATTTAAATGTATTTTATTAATTCATTTTTATTCTGTGGTATTATTTGTTTAATCGCTGAGATTATTTTAGATAATACTAAACTTACTCCTGGTCATATTACAGCGATGTTTGTATGTATTGGAGCAGCTTTAGATACTTTTTCTATTTATGATTTTTTCATCGCTAAAGTAGGTGGTGGAGCTTTACTTCCTATTACTAGTTTTGGACATTCTTTAATACATGGTGCGTTAATATCAGCAGAGGCGAATGGAGTTGTAGGACTATTAATAGGTATATTTGATTTAACTGCAGCAGGGATAACAGCAGCGATTATCTTTACTTTTATTTTTACTTTAATTTTTAGAGCAAAAGATTAGTATATGTAAATAATAATAGTAGGAGGTGTTATGAAGAAAGTCTTAATACTATTATTATTTTTTTCTTGTCTTAATGTTAATTCTAAAACTATAATTACGCCTTATTTAAAAGTAGGAGAAGTTTCTAGTAATTATAAGGTTAATTCTTTAGAAAAAGTAGATGTTGTGACTTTTTATAAACAAGAAAAGATTAATAGGGATTATAAATATTTAGAGAAAGCTAATGATATATATACTATTAAAACTAATGAAGTTAAATATGGAGAATATAGTGATTATCAAGAAAAGAGAATTAAAGATGATAGTCTTGATGAAGAAAGAAGTGTTATCTATTATTATCAAGAGTTAAAGAAAATAGATAGCTTGAAAATAGAGAAAGTTAATAATCTTTTGATTACTAAGATAATTTTAAAATATAAGGATAATATTATTTATAAAGGGAATGATTTAGATATTAAACTTTCTAAAAAATATAGTCCTGAAGATTTAGAACTTTATGTTACTTGTTTTTTAAATCAAGGTGATATAGAAGGAGAGTTTACTGTTAGTAGTGATGATTATATTAATAGTAAGTTTGTTATAAAAGATAAAGGTTATAGTGAAGTTGATATTAAGATAATTAATCATCTTTGTAAAACTATGTATGAAGATAAAATATTAAAGACTAGTAATTTAGATAATAAATTTTATATAAATATAGTTGATAAAAAAGTATTTTATCGTTATAGAGATAAATATTATAAGTATTATAGAGATGATATTATTTTAGATACTAATATTAATCCTTTATATAAGATAGTTGGAGTAACTAATAAATATTACTTGTATAGAAAAGAGATAATAGAAGTTTTTGATGATATAAAATTATCTAATTATTTAGATATATCTAAAGTAATAAAATCTAGTACTATTCCTTTAGGAGAGTTAGAGTTTATTTATGATAATGAAACTTGTGGAGAAAGTGTTTTGACTTTGAAATATAAAGATTTTAAAGTTAATTTAGATGTTAATTTTGAATGTGTTAATTATCCTAAAAGTAAAATTCATAAAGGGGTTACTAAGTCTTTTAAAAGAGAAGTTTTTGGTATTTTGTTTAAAACATTATTTTTAAGAAATTTGTAGGTTGAAATATTTTTCTAGTTGTGTCGAAATGATTGTTTTCTTTTTTTTATATCTTTATTATTAGGAGGAGAAAGGGTGTTAATAGTATGGATAATATTTTAGAATATGAGGGATTAGTTAGAAGTATTATTAGTAAATATAGTTTTAGAGGAGATTATGATGATCTATATCAAGCGGGAATGTTAGGATTACAGACGGCAATGCAAAAGTATGATATAAAGAAAGAGAGTAGTTTTACTGATTATGCTTATTTATGGATAAAAGGTGAAGTTTTAAAAGCAGTAAATAATGATTATCAGATTCATGTTTCAAGTAATACTTATAAATTAAGTAAAGATATTAAGGAGGTAAGAGAATACTTATCTCAGAATTTGGGAAGAGAACCTACTATATCACAAATATCTTATATGTTAGGAGTTAGTGAAGAGAAGATAGTTAGTGTTATTAATGCAGTTAGTACTCCTTATAGTTTGGATAATAGTTATTTGGATGATGATTATAATCTGTATAATAAAATTGCTTTAATAGAAAGAGGATATGATGTTGGGGTTTTAGATTTAAAGGAAGCGATTATGGGGCTTGAGGAGAGTGAAAGAGAATTAATTAATTCAAGGTATTATCAGGATATGACGCAGAAAGAGACTGCAGAAGTGCTTGGTATTAGTCAAGTACAAGTTAGTAGAAAGGAAGGGAAGATATTAGAAAAGTTAAAAACACAAATTTCTTAAAAAAGTATGAAAATTGTAAATTGAGAAGAAATTAGAGTTCAATTTTTAAAATTCCCTAGAGGAATTTAATAAATTGAAACTCTTTTTTTGTTGAATTTTAAAAATTGCTTGTTTGCATTAGTTTCCCCCCTATGTTAGAGTGTAGGCATCTACGTAGAAATATTAAA
>CALVUV010000044.1 GCA_944363685.1 uncultured Bacilli bacterium | reverse complement strand
AATAAAAATTTGACAAAAAAATAACCATTTTTCAATGGTTTCCACAGTTTTTATATTTTGCAAGTGTTTAAAACCCGTGAATCTATTCGAACTTTTTCTGAAAAGTCGAATTTGTTGTAAATCAATCTCTAAAGGATTGATTTTTTTGTTGAAGATGGTAAAAAAACTTTAACCTTATATCGAATTATGCTATACTATAACCATATAATAAAATTGTTAAATAACACCCAACGTTATACTTAATAGAAAAGGAGGAATTATGTTAGAGAAGTATTATAATCAGTTGGAATTTGAAATAAAAAAATTGCCCAAAGGAAGAAAGTTTAAAATAAGAGAATTAATTGGAGCTGCAGAGTGGAACAAATTAGATGTAACTACTCGTATGAACATAGGTAAATATTTTTATGACAAAGCAATAACTAACAGAAAAATGAATAATATTATAAAGCCAGATAAAGAAAAAGATGTTCAAGGAGAACAAAGATATATTAAAATATAAGAAAGGTGAAAATTATGAAAAAAATTATAGTATGTGGACTAATTATAAGTATATTATCATTATGTACTGGTTGTGGGCATAATGAGTATGATGGGACATGGATAGATCAAGAGAATGAAGTTATATTAACCATTAATGGAAAACAAGCTCTTATAAAAGACAATGCTTCGGGCAAGGAGACAGAATACATCGCTGATCAAGATTATGCTGTAAATAATCTATTAAAACTTTCCAAAGCGGGAGAAGATGATATTATGTGCACGTCAAATGATTCATTAGATATATTAGATTGTGGTAGTAGTTATTATTTTGAAAAAAAATAATAGAACATATAAAGAAAATATTGAATGTAAAAGTTAGACACACAAATTTTATGTGGGAATAAAATCCCACTTTTATAATGAAAAAATCTCTTGGTGGGGAAAATCCCACCTAGGACTATATTTCTACTTTTAGGTGGGAATTAGGTGGGATTTTTTCAAAACAAATCAAAAATATTTGCATTTGAGTTTGAATCTTGCGTCTTTGAAACAATTTGAAATACTTTGAAAAATAAGACTTTATTAAATTTTTAAACAGTTTCAAAATAATAAGCGCGGTACTCAAAATCTACTTCTAGTAATAGAGTTCCGGTTCAAGTCCGGATACAGGCACCATATTGATTGTTATTCGGACCATTAGGTTCGTTTTTATTTTGATAATATATTCCTTTTATTATCACAGAAAAAGTTGTATATATTTACATATAATTATTTTTGTGGTATTATATACAACAATTTAAAGGGGAGAAAAACTAATATGGAAGAGATAAAATTGAAAGAAATAGATTTATCTATTCTACAAAAAATACAAAGTCAAGGAACGAAAAGTACGATTTATACTGATGGAGATTTATGTTATAAATTTTTAGATGGTCTTTATCCTAATGAAAAAATAGATTTATATAAAAAATTTCTTGATATGGATGGGATAAAAATTGATAATGTTTTATTTCCTAAACATTTGATTGTGGAGAATGGTAATTTAAAAGGTTATACTATGAAATATTTTGCAAATTCTGTGCCATTATCAGATAAATTTTTGAGAAGATATTTTAATTGCAATGAAATATTTAACTATGTAGAAAAAGCGAGTAGAATATTAAGAAATATTCATAGTAATGGGATTGTTTGGCAAGATTTAAGTTTTGAAAATATATTAGTTGATGACAGAGGTAATGTTGTATTTTGTGATATAGATAGTTGTACTTATAAAGAATATTCTTCACCATTTTTCTCTATATTATTTAAAGAGTTCTTGATTGATTATAGAAAGTCTAAAGTTTCTACAAAAGAAGATATAGATAAAGTATCTATGATTTTATCTTTTTATCTAACAATGTATGGAGAACTATTGCAAAGAATAACGAGAAAACAATATCATATTTTATCAGATAATATTAATACATTAGAGAATTTGAGAGGAATTGCAAATATACTGATTGATAAAAGTTGTCCTATAAAAGATATACCATATTTGGATGAGGTAATTGATTTAAATGATGATTACGAAATAGATAGAAAAAAAGTTTTAACTATAAAATAAAAAATGTTTAGGCACAAAAAGTAAGGTGCTTGATGATTAGAAAATACTTTAATATCATATAAATCAATTTAAAGAAGGAGGAGTTTTAGTGGTTACAAAATTACAAATTATGAAATGGAATTTATATAATTATAAATCGAAGCAGTTATTGATATATGGATTAAAAAAGGGTTATATTGCACCTTACGATGATATTTTAATAGAAAAATTAAGAACTATTTATTATGGTGGAATTCCTGCTTCAATAATATTATTATCTGATTGTATGTCTAATGGATATTGTTATGATAGAGCACTTTTAATGTCTAGAGCATTTTTAGAAGAAGAAGGGGATGTTCGGCTTGTATATGCTTCAATAGATAGTTTAAGACTAAATCCACAACTTGTTAATAGTACGGATCCGTTGTATGCTGATCATTGTATTGTAGAGAGAGTTACAAAAGATGGGAAGCATCTTATTTATGATACTTCCTCTGGTTTTGTTTATGATAAGAAGCTATATTGGTTAATGGAACATCCTATAATTAGACACATAAATAATAAAAATTCTATTATAGAGTTTATTAAATCAGATGAGAATTATAATCCTGAAAATATTAAAAAAGATAAATACGTATCACCAATAATTTTACCAATGATTGAGAAGAGTTATGGAAGAAGTACAGAAATGTATTCTCAGTTGGGAATAGAATTATTACAAAGAGAAATAGAACAATTTAAAAAAGTAATTAATTATGATGGGGTATGTCAAGAAATAGAAGAAGATATGAAAAAATTGAGATTTAAAAAAAATAGAAAATGTAAATATCATTCTACTTGATAAAGTATACCTATATATAAAGAAAAAAGTATAGTATACTTATCTTAAGTATGGAGGTAATGATATGGATAAGAAAATTGCAATAATTGAAATAGGAAGTAATAATACTAAAACACATATATATGAAAATGGTAATTTAGTTAAAGAAAATAATGTAACTATAGAGTTTAAGAAAAATTATAAAAAAGAAAATAGAATATCATTTTCTGATTTAGATAAATTATATGATGTTATTAAAAATGCTTTAGAATACACAAAAAATGTTCATATTTATGGTTGTAGTATCTTTAGAAATATAACTAAAGAAGAGTTAAATGAAATTAATAAATTATTAAAAGAAAAATTTAACCTAGAAATTGAAGTAGTATCTCAAGAAGATGAAGCTATGTATACTGCTTTAGGTTGTTATAACAATATAAAATATGATGGTAATATTTGTATTTTTATTGGCGGAGGAGGTTCAATTGAGCTAATCTTTGTTAATAATGGAAATGTTATTGATAAAAAGTATTATGACTTTGGTGTTGTTGATGTTACAACTAAATTTAGTAGTTTAAAAGATGATATTCCAACTTGTACTTTTGATGAAGTGTATAGTTATGTAGATAACTTAATTGGAGATTTAGAGACTAAAGCTGATATTTTAATACTAGCAGGTGGAGATCATCTGTATTGGTATAATAATGCAAGATATGATTTACTTGATAATACTTTATATAAAGATGAAAATCAAAAATATATGCTTACAAGAGATATGAGTGATACTTATGATAAAGATGCTTTAGTTACATCACTTGATAAAATAAGAAATAATAGTGATAACCCATTATGGTTTGATGGTTCAAGAGCAATGAAAGTAATAACAAATCTTATATCTCATAAAGTAGATGCTAAATACATTATACCCACAAAGATAAATATGGAAGAAGGTTTGAAGATAACATTAATTAAATAATGTAACAATGAAAAGCTAAAAAGCTTTTTTTCTTTGCCAAAATTAACCATATGTAGTATAATATAGCCAAAAATGAGGGGGATAATATGGAAGTAAAAGATAAAATTATGTATCATTATCACAAGCTAGGACTTTATGATGATATATGGCAAGAAGGAAATGAGATTGTAGTAGATAATAACTTTAACTCTTATTATGGTAAAATTATTGATAAATTTAGTACTGGTGTTAGATGCACAAATGGCATATTTTCTCTAGATAGAGTAATAGATGAATATATAGACAAGGTAGGTCTAGAAAATGTAGATTTAAATACTATTGAAGATTTGTTAAAATGTTCAAGTTTAATTATAAAAAATATTAATATTTATAATAGAGAATTAATGTTAGAAAAATATAGAAAAGAAAATAATCTTAATTTGCCTAGTAGATTAAACTCTATTTGGTTAGCAGATAAAGAAAGTCTAAATTTTTGGAAAAAACAAGTAAGAGAATATAGAAAAATAGTTTTATTTAGAGTTTCTATAACAGGTAATTTATTTAAGTCAAGTGATAGTTTTATTCCCAATGATGAATTAACTACTAAAGAAATGTATAATGTATCTTCTAAATATTGGAATCCAGTATTTAACGAAGATGATTTATGTAAAGCTGAATACTTGTTTCAAGGTAAAGTAAAAGTTTTAGAGAAAATTAATAAATAATAATGTATAATTGATATAAGGATGTGATAAAAATGGCTAAAGTAAAAATGGATGACATCATCAAAAAACAAGAAAGATTGAATACAAAATTAGCTCTTCTTTGTAAAGACAATAATATTACTAATCTTAGACTTACTAGCATAGGTAATTCTATCGCTTCAGGATATTCATGGTTTAGAACAACAAAACCATTGCTTTTAAGAAATAATAGTTTAGAAAAAATAATGGAAGCATATGATATTAATTTAGACATTCATCAATATGCTAGAGCCCAAAATAATAATGATGAACATATTTTTAGTTGGATTTCAAGCAATACTACGGAAAGTGAAATACAAAGAATGAATGTTAATGATTATAGTGGTGGTAGAACTAGTATGCCAAGTAATGGATTAACAAAAGAAGATTTAAAAAGATACTATCCATTAGCATTTAAATCTAGTTTAGAAAATCCTATTCAAGATATTATCTTTGAAAGTGATGAAAGTCTTGCAAATATTGTAATTTATAATGGTGCGACAGGTTCATTTCTTGATAATGTAACAAGAAATGGAAAGATACCACAAATGCTTACTTATGGTATTAAAAGAGATATTAAAAGCTTAGAAGCTACTTTAAAATTTATTCAAGAACAAAATAGAAGTAAAGGAAGTAATACACAGGTATATCTATGTGGTGCACCGGACTTTTTAGGATTACATATAACGGAGATTATTAATCATAAGTTAAAAAGAATTGCTAAAGAATATGCTAATGTTATTTATGTTAAACCAGTAAAATCAAAGTTTTTATATCCTAGTTATGAAGAAGAACAGAAGCTAAGTTTAGAAGAAAATCAAAACTTATTAAAGAGACTTTTAATGTTAAGACCTGATATTCATTATGATGAAATAGAGTATCTAAAATTTAATAACAATATTATTGCATCCATAAATGATAATTATCAAGTATTAAGAGCGATGATAAATGTTGATAGAAAACTATTTTCTTTAAGTTCTAAACTAGAATTAGAAGAGCAAGATAAAATAGACAATAAAGAATTGATTGATGATTTAGTTGTAGATATTATTAGTAAAGAAAATTCTAGAATTGATTCAAAAATTCATCAAGATTTTTTTAGAGAAAGATTAAATTATTATTTAAATGAGAGAGAACCTTATGATTTCTATTATTTAGGTAAAAAGACTATAGATAAAGTAACAGAAGAAGTGAGAAGTAAAAGTAAATAAGGATGTGATTAAATGTTAACACCTAATAATTTTAAAGATTATGAACTGCTAGATGCCTCTAATGGACAAAAGTTGGAACGTTGGGGTAAATATATATTACTTAGACCAGATCCTACTGTTATTTGGAATAATGGTAATTTATTAGAAAAATATAAAGGTAAGATAGATGCAGTATACTATCGTTCTAATAAAGGAGGAGGACACTGGGAAAACTTAAGAAAGATTCCTAGTACTTGGACTATAAATTATAAAGATTTAACACTTAATATTAAACAAATGGGCTTTAAGCATACTGGTATATTTCCAGAACAAGCAGTTAATTGGGAGTATATGATGAATAAAATAACTAAATCTAAAAGACATATTAAAGTCTTAAATCTTTTTGGTTATACAGGAGCAGCCTCAGTCGCTTGTTTAAAAGCAGGAGCATCTGTTACTCATGTAGATTCATCAAAGGGTATGGTAGAAGTTTGTAAAGAAAATGTAATATCATCAGGACTTAAAGATAAGCATATTCGTTATTTAATTGATGATGTCGTTAAGTTTGTCAAAAGAGAAATAAGAAGAGGAAATAAGTATGATGCTATTGTTATGGATCCTCCTAGTTATGGAAGAGGTGCTAATGGAGAAGTTTGGGATATAGAAAAAGATTTATCTAATCTGGTTAATTTATGTCTTGAAATATTAAGTGATAAACCTTTATTCTTTATCATTAACTCATATACAACAGGACTATCTAAAACATCTTTAGAAAATCTTTTATTTACAACAATAAATAAAAAATATAAAGGAATTGTTAGTAGTAGTGAGATAGGTCTTAAAATTACAAATAATAACTTAATATTACCTTGTGGTATTTATGGAAGATGGGAAAGTCATGATTAATATATTATATGAAGATAATCACTTGTTAGTAGTAGAGAAAAAAGTAGGTGTCTTAAGTCAAAGCGATGGAACTAATACTCCTGATATGTTAACTATTTTAAAACAATATCTTAAAGAAAAATACAATAAACCTGGTAATGTTTATTTAGGACTAGTTCATCGTCTTGATAAAAATGTTGGTGGCGTTATGGTTTTCGCTAAGACTAGTAAAGCAGCTAAAAGATTATCAGAGGGGATTAGAAATAGAGAGTTTAAAAAGACATATCTTGCTGTTTGTAAAGGTATTATAGATTCTGATGGAGAGTATCTTGATTATTTAAAAAGAATAGAGTACCGTAGTGTTATTAGCAATAGTAAAGAAGGTAAACTTGCTATACTTAGTTATAAAGTTCTATCTAGAAAAAATAATGATACTCTTGTCAAAATAAATCTAGAAACAGGACGTCATCATCAGATAAGAGTACAATTTTCTTATCATAATCATCCTTTGTTAGGAGATGAAAAATATGGCAGTAAAGGAGCTTATCCTCTTGCTTTATTCGCTTATAAATTAGAATTTACTCATCCAACAACTAAAGAAAAACTTGAGTTTAAAGTATTACCAAAAGAAGGATATTTTCGCAATTACAAAAAAGATATTAGTAACTTGTAAAGATAATAGTTTACAACATTTGACTAATATTACAAAAAGTAATTGCTTTTTATTTTCTTTTTTGTTATGATTTATTATATAAGATAAGGGAGATGGAAGTTAATTATGATATTAGCAAATTTTGATTTAAGTTTTTTCACATCTATTCCAGGTATGTTAATTACTGGAGGTGTTTTATTACTTTTAATTGCTTTAATTATATTTATTGCAACTGGAAGTAAAAAAGGTAGTAAGAAAAATAAGAAAGATAAAAATAATGTTGATTCTAATGCTACAGAAGGAACAATAGATACTAATATAGGAGATAGTGGTGTTGTTAATACAGTAGATGTTCCTAATACCAATGAGGTAAATCCTACTGTTGTTCCTACTACACCAGCAGTTGAACCTAGTGTAGTTGCACCACAAAGTACTAATGATAATATAAATGTTGTTAGTGAAGAACAAGTTCAACCTAATGTTGATAATCCAACTGTTAGTCCTGTAGAACCAACAGTTACAGCACCTACTAATGATGTAGTTACTCCTGATGTTGTACAAACACCTAACCCTACACCTATAGTAGATACAAATAATAGTGTTAATAATGTTGTAACACCAGATACTGTTATCAATCCTATTAATGATAACAATGTAAATATGGATAATAATACTAATATAAGTGGAGAAGTATCTTCTTCACCAGCTATAACTATTGTAGATGATAGTAATAGTAATGATAATAGTATTCCTGCTAATGCCAATGATGTTAATGTTGTTACTAATGATGTAGTAACACCTGAAATTAAGGAAGAACCAAAACCAATCTATGGTGGTAGTAGTCCTGTAATTCCAAAAATAGAAATTGATAATAATGCTCATAGACCAATTTATGGTGGTGCTAATCCATTAGAAAATACACAAAGTATACCTACTATCAACAATAGTACTAAAGCACCAGAACCAGCTCCTACTATTAATAATGATGTTAAAGTAGATATTCCAACTGTTACTCCTACACCAGATGTAGTTAGTCCTAATGTAGGAAATACTGAATTAGTAACACCTGAAATTAATAATACAGTAGTAAATACTCCAAGCGTTGATACTCCTGTTGTTACTAATGAAGTTGTTGATAATAGTATACCTACTAATAACACAGTAGAGTCTGCTCCTAAAAAAGAAGATGAAATAGAAAGTTTATTTTAAGAGCTTAGGCTCTTTTTTTGTTCTTTTATACTTTTATCATTCATAGAATATTCTAGAAAAGAAAGGATGATAAAATTATGGAAACACTAAAAGTTTCATCAAAATCTAACCCAAATTCAGTAGCAGGAGCCCTTGCTAATGTATTTAGGGCTAGTGGCAGTGTAGAAATACAAGCAGTTGGAGCAGGAGCTTTAAATCAAGCGATTAAAGCAGTAGCAATAGCAAGAGGTTTTCTAGCACCTGCCGGTAAAAATATAGTATGTATTCCTGCTTTTACTGATATTGCAATTGATGGAGAAGAGAGGACTGCTATTAAATTAATTATAGAAACTAAGTAAAAAATACTTGTAAAAATTAAAAATAATGCTTATAATAAAATCAAGTCGATAACAAGAGACAATGTTAAGTAATTTTATTTAAGAGACATTGTGGTTGGTGAAAACAATGATAAAACCTTAACTATCTACTCTTTAGATGATTTTATATCCGGGCATTACCGTTATCTAAATTAAGTAATAATAAGGATGGCACCGTCTATACTCCTTGTATAGGCTCCTTTGGTTCCATTCTTTTTTTGTTATATCGGCTTAGAAGGAGGAAATATGTTAGATATTAAATTTGTAAGAGAAAACAAAGAAGCTGTAAAAGAAAATATTAAGAAAAAATTTCAAGATGAAAAGTTACCACTTGTTGATGAAGTAATTACTTTAGATGAGAAGATAAGGAATTTAAAACAAGAAGGGGATGAACTTAGAAAGAATCGTAATCTTATTAGTGAAGAGATTGGTAAATTAATGAAAGATAAGAAGATTGATGATGCTAATAAGAAGAAAGATGAAGTTAAAGAGATTAATGATAAGTTAGTTACTATTGAAGAAGATGAGAAGAAATTAAGTGAAGAACTAAAAGAAAAAATGATGGTTATTCCTAATATGATGGATAAAAGTGTTCCTATTGGAAAAGATGATAGTGAAAATGTAGAAGTAGAACGTTTTGGAGAAGCTTATGTTCCAGAGTATGAGATACCATATCATGCTGATATTATTTCAAGACTTAACGGTATGGATAAAGAATCTGCTGGTAGAACTTCTGGGGAAGGATTTTATTATTTAACAGGAGATGTAGCAAGATTACATGAAGCGATGATTGCCTATGCTAGAGATTATATGATTGATAAAGGATTTACTTATTGTATTCCACCTTTTATGATTCATAGTGATGTTGTAACAGGAGTTATGTCTTTTCCTGAGATGGAAGCGATGATGTATAAAATAGA
>CALVUV010000043.1 GCA_944363685.1 uncultured Bacilli bacterium | reverse complement strand
AGTACAGATGAAATTAGAAAAGAAACTAATATGTCTATTAATGATTTATTTAGGGAGGAATTTAAATGTTAGGTAAACTATTAAAATATGATTTTAAGAATCTTTATAAGACTTTACTACCACTATATTTAATTACATTGGTTATTACTATATTAACAGTAATATTCAATAATCTATCTGATACGTCTAATTTATTTTCTACTTTAAATGCTCTTATGATATTAAGTTATAGTATTATATTAATGGTATTAGCGGTAGGAACATTTTTCTTAAGTATTAGAGATTTCTATCTAGATTTTGCAACTGAAAGAGGATATTTAACTAATACCTTACCTGTTAAGAAAAGTACTATTATTACATCTAAATTTATAACAAGTGTTGTTACTATGTTATCAAGTATTGTTGTTATGTTTATATCTATTTTAATATTAGTAATAGGTAATGGAGAATGGACAAATTTTGCAAATGGTATAGCTTATTTCTTTAAAGATATACCAGCTGATGGGGTAGTTATGTTAATACTTATGGGTGTTTTATTAATAACTGCTTATATCTCAGGTCTTGCTGTTTGTTATTTATCTATTGCTTTAGGACAATTAAAAAATAATAATAAACTAGGTTTTAGTTTCCTTGCTTATATCATTCTTTACATCATCTATGAAATGTACTTTACTTTCGCTCTTACCTTTATAGGGGCGATTAGTCCAGATTTTGTAAGAAGCTTAGATAGTGAAGTAGGAGTAATAGCATCTGTTAATATCTTATTTGGTATATTAATTGGCCTTGTAGTTATTATTACAGCGATAATTACACCTATAACTAATTATATTCTTAAAAATAAACTTAATTTAGAGTAGTGATTATCTTTTAATCACTACTTTTCTTTTGTCTTGAATTTTAGTATAATAAGTTTGGTGATGAACTAATGTATTTATTTATAGAATATCCAAAATGTAGTACTTGTAAGAAAGCTAAAAAGTTTTTAGATGATAATAATATTAAGTATGTTGATAGAAATATAGTTACTAATAATCCTACTAAGAATGAGTTAGAAAAGTTTCTTGAAATTAGTGGTAAAGATATAAAGACTTTCTTTAATACTAGTGGTAATTTATATAAAGAGTTACGCCTAAAAGATAAATTACCTAATATGAGTTTAGATGAGAAATTAGAATTACTATCTACTGATGGTATGCTTGTTAAAAGACCTCTTCTTGTAGGAGAAAATATTGTTCTAACTGGTTTTAAAGAAGATATATGGAATGAGGTGATATAGTGGATGAATTATTTAAAAAACTTAATATAACTCCTAAGAATTTAAAACTTTATGAAGTAGCTTTTTCTCATTCTTCTTATGCTAATGAACATAGAGCGAAAAAAGATTATGAGAGATTAGAGTTTTTAGGAGATGCTGTTGTTGACCTTGTTATGGCAGATTACTTATATCGTAATCATAATGAAAATGAAGGGACAATGACTAAAGTAAGAGCAAGTTATGTATGTGAAAATGCTTTATATGAGTATTCTATGGATTTAGGTTTAAATAAATATATTAAAGTAGGTCATGGAGAAGAGATAAATGGTGGTAAACTTAAGAAAGCGATTGTCGCTGATATATTTGAAGCTTTGATGGGTGCTATATATTTAGATCTTGGGTATGCTACTGTTAGAAGAGTTATTTTAGATATTATTGTTCCTTATGTTACTAATCCTAATGTTACTTTCTTTTCTGATTATAAATCTGCTTTACAAGAAGCAGTTCAAACTAGTAAGAAAAGTCTATATTATGAACTTATAGAAGAAAGTGGTCCTGCTCATAATAAAACCTTTAAAATGCAAGTAAGAGTAGATGGTATTATATATGGAGAAGGTGTTGGTAATAGTAAGAAAGAAGCTGAACAACTAGCTGCTAAAAATGCTTTGGAGAAACTTGCTGTATGAATAGAATAGAAGTACTTTATAATAAATTAGTAGAAATGATTTATGAGATGGAAGAAGAGAGTGAAGAAAGAAGAATAGAATTAGTTAATTATATTTGCTTTTTAATGTGTTTTAATCCTAAACTTTTAAAAAGTCCTGAAGTATATGAAAGATTAGATGTTTTAGTTTCTTCTAATAATACTATTATTATGGCTCTTGAAGCAATTATGTTAGTAGGAGAAAGTGCTTATCATTCTAATAATCTTTTAGATTTATCAGAATGTTATGTTGACGTTTTAAAGATAGAAAACTTGTTTTGTGATTATGATAGTTATTTTAATTTGTTGAAAAACTATCAATTGTGTATAGATGAACATAATGTTAATTCTTTTGTTTCTAAATTACTATGTCATGATTATGAGGATTATATTAAATTAATAAGTAATCATTTTAGTTTAGTATTAGAAGAAAAATATAATACTAGTATATCATTGGTAGAAGGAATGAATCTTATAAAAAAAGATAATCGTTTAGTAATAAAATATTTGAAAAATAAAGATAAATAATGTATAATTAGTAAAGTTTTGTTTCTATATAAAGAAAGGAGAATTTATGAGTAAAATAAGAATATTTAGTCTTGGAGGACTAAATGAGAATGGTAAAAATATGTATGTTGTAGAAGTAGATAAAAATATATATGTATTTGATGCCGGATTAAAATTTGATAATGAGAAAAATCTAGGAATAGATTATATTATTCCTAACTTTGATTATTTAATAAAAAATAGAAAGAGAATTAAAGGAATATTTTTAAGTCATGGTCATGATGGTAATATGGGGGCAGTTCCTGATATATTAAAAAGTATTCCAGAAATTAATATATATGGTGCTAAGTTAACGTTAGAGATATTAAAACAAGATTTAGATTCTATTACAATAAAAAAGAGTCATTTAATAGAAGTTAGACCTCATAAAAAAATAGAATTTGGTAAAGAAAGTATTTTTCCTATTAGTATGACTCATTCTATACCTGATGCTTTATGTTATGTTTTATATACAAAAGATGGAGCGATTGTTTATACAGGGGACTTTACTTTTGATCATACTGAGACAGGTATTTATAAAACAGATATAGGTAAACTTGCTTATGTTGGTAAACAAGGAGTACTATGTTTATTAGCAGAATCTATGTATGCAGAACGTGAAGGTTATACTAGTCCTAATAATAGAGTAAGTGACTTTATTAGAAATGTTTTAAATAAAAATAGGGGTAGAATAATTGCTACTGTTTTTCCAGCACATTTCTATCGTATACAAGAGATATTTGATGAAGTTAGTAAGACTCATAGAAAAATAGTTATTATGGGGCATTCTTTACAAAATACTATTAACTATGCTTTAGAAAATAAATATTTAACTATAGATAAAAGAGTTATTGGAGATTTATCTAATTTAAATGATAAAGATAGTGTTGTATTAATATCTGATGAGAAAGAAAAGCCTTTTGCAAACTTAGAAAGAGTTATTAAAGGGTATGATAAGTTTATTAAACTTAATACTAATGATACAATTTTTATAACTGAGCCTGCTTATGAAGGAATAGAAAAAAGATTAGCTTTAGTTATGGATGAGATTGCTATGTTAGGGGTTAATGCTGTTAGTTTATCTAGTAAAAAGCATTTATTACATCATGCATCTCGTGAAGATTTATCTCTTTTAATTAATTTAATGCAACCTAAGTATTATTTCCCTGTTAAAGGAGAATATCGTAATCAATATGCTAATGCAGAAATAGCAGAGGATTTAGGAATACTAAAAGATAATATTATTTTGAAACAAAATGGAGATGTTGTAACTTTTGTTAAGGGTAATTTAGTTAATAGTAATGAACATGTACCAGTGGATGAGTTATTAATTGATGGTAATAGTAATGATGATATTGGAGATTTAGTTTTAAAAGATAGAGAGATGTTAGGTGAAAATGGTATTGTAATAGTTAGTTGTACTTTAGATAAAGAGACTAAAAAAATATTAGCAGGGCCTGAAGTATTAACTAGGGGATTTATTTATGTTAAAGATAATTTAGATTTAATAGATGAGATTAAGAGTATGTCTTTAGAAATAATAGAAGATAATATAATAGAAGGTTCTAGAAGAGTAGATTATTCTAAGATTAAAAATGATGTTAGAGATGTACTTGGTAAATATTTTTATAAAACTATGGAAACAAAACCTATGATTATAACTGTTATACAAGAAGTATAGAAAAAATAAGAGCGATTCATTGAAATGAAGCTCTTTTTTTGATGAATTTTAAATTTTCTTTTTTTGCTTTAATTTTATATTTGTGTTAGTGTTAAAACAATTAACTTTTAAGGAGGTTTTGTTTGTGAATGATTTAATAGAAAAAGAAAATATCGAAATAAAAAACATGATTTATGAAATAAGAGGTAAACAAGTGATGTTAGATAGTGATTTGGCCAAATTATATCATGTTGAAACAAAGAGGATTAACGAAGCGGTTAAGAATAATATGGATAAATTTCCTGAAAGATTTAGTTTTTATATAACATTTGATGAATATAGAAATTTAAGGTCGAAAATTTCGACCTCAAGTTTGAATAATCACAGTGGTAGAAGATATAACATAAGAGTTTTTACAGAACAGGGAGTAGCAATGCTTGCAACAATATTAAAATCTAAGGTTGCAACACAAGTAAGTATAAGAATAATGGATGCTTTTGTGGCAATGAGAAAGTATATATCTACTGAGTTAATGGAACAAAAATATATAATAATAGGAGGTTATGGTTATTAACGATTTAATAGAAAAAGAAAATATTAAAATAGAAAATATGATATATGAAATAAGAGGTAAACAAGTGATGTTGGATAGTGATTTAGCTAAATTATATCATGTTGAGACAAAGAGGATTAACGAAGCGGTTAAGAATAATATGGAAAAATTTCCAGAAAGATTTTCTTGGAAATTAACAGGAGAAGAAAGTGAAAGTTTTTTAGTCGAAAATTTCGACCAAAACTTAGAAACTCGTGGAGGAAGATATAATTGTCCACGTGTCTTTACAGAACAGGGAGTAGCAATGCTTGCAACAATATTAAAATCTAAGGTTGCAACACAAGTAAGTATAAGAATAATGGATGCTTTTGTGGCAATGAGAAAGTATATATCTACTGAGTTAATGGAACATAATAAAATGTTAATTAATCATGAAAATAGACTTACACTATTAGAGAATGTTTTTGATAATTTTAAAGAAGAAACTAATCATATCTTTTTTGAAGGACAAATATATGATGCTTATTCTCTTATGAGGAAGATATTTGAAAAGGCTGAAGAGAGTATTGTAATAATAGATAATTATGTTGATAAAAACATATTAGATATATTATCTAAAACTAGTAGAAATGTTACTCTTATTACTAATAAGTATAATAACGTAGATTATGAGAAATATAAGGAACAATATAATAATATTGCAATAGTAGTTAATAACTCATTTCATGATAGATTTATTATTTTAGATAAGAAAGTTTTATATCATTCAGGAGCAAGTTTCAAAGATTTAGGAAAGAAGTGTTTTGCTATTACCAAAATAGAAAGTAAAGAAATTTTAGATAGTTTGTTAGATAAATTGAAGTAATAGACTGTGTCAATACCTTTTTTCATCTTGTTTACATATTTTTTGTCAAATGTTTTATTTGTCTAATTAAATCTTTCTTATTTCATTTACATTTTTATTAATTTTGTGTAATATATAGGTAAGTAGTGGTAAAATGTGGTGAAAAGTGGGGGATAAAATATGTTTATAGGAGAGTTTCATCATAATATTGATGAAAAAGGTAGAATTGCTATACCATCTAAATATCGTGAAATACTTGGTAATACCTTTGTTATTACTCGTGGTATAGAGCATTGTATTTATGTTTATCCTACTAGTACTTTTGAAAATATTGTTAGTAAATTAGAAAGTTTACCATTTACTAAAAAAGATGCTAGAGCTTTTACCCGTTTCTTTATGTCTGGTGCTACTGCTATAGAACTTGATAAACAAGGAAGAGCTAATATTCCAAGTCCTCTTGTAAGTTATGCTAATCTATCTAAAAAATGTGTAATTGTAGGAACAGGAGATAGACTAGAAATTTGGAATGAAGATGACTTTGATGAGTTTATGAGTTCTGTTACTATGGAAATGTCTGATATCGCAGAGAATTTATTTGAGGAGAAAATATGATACATAAACCAGTTTTACTTGATGAAGTTATAGAACTTTTAAATTTAAAAGATAATAGTGTTGTTGTTGATATGACATTAGGATTTGCAGGACATAGTAGTGAAATATTAAAAAGAATTAAAAATGGGTACTTATTCGCCTTTGATCAAGATGAGGAAGCTTTAACTTATAGTAGAAATAAATTATCTACTATCGGTGATAACTTCTCTATCATTGATTCTAACTTTGTCTATGCTAAAGAGAAACTAAATGAGTTTGGTGTAGACCATGTTGATTCTATTCTTTACGATCTTGGAGTATCAAGTCTTCAATTAGATGAGGATTATCGAGGATTTTCATATAGATTTGATGCTCCATTAGATATGAGAATGGATCAGGATAATAAACTTGATGCAAAAATAGTTGTTAATACTTATAGTTATGATGCATTAAAAAAAATATTTAAAGAATATGGAGAAAGTAAACTTTCTTCTTCTATCGCTAGAAATATTGTTAAATATAGAGAAACTAAGAAAATCGAAACTACTTTAGAACTTGTAGAAATTATTAAATCATCTGTTCCTTATAAAGAGAGAGTAAAAAAACATCCTGCTAAACAGATATTTCAAGCTTTAAGAATAGAGGTTAATAGAGAATTAGAGGTTTTAAAGAAGTCTCTTGATAATAGTTTATCTATGATTGGTGTTGGAGGAAGAATTGCTGTTATTACTTTTCATTCTTTAGAAGATAGAATTGTTAAACATAAATTTAATAAAGTATGTGAAGTTGATCCTTTGGTTAAGGGATTACCTAATATACCTGAAGATAAATTACCTGATTTTAGATTAGTTACTAAAAAGGGTATTAAAGCAAGTAGTTTAGAACTTCAAGATAATAATAGAAGTCATAGTGCTGTTTTAAGAGTTATAGAAAGAATAAAATAGGAGGAGATAGTATGGCTAAGAGAAAACTTAAAAAACGTGTTAAGATGAGTAAATTTGAACGTTTAATTTATACTTTTGCTATTGTATTAGCGGTTAGTGCGCCTCTTACCATAGTATTTTCTAAAGCAACACTATCTAAGATAAATTTTGAAGTTGAGAAAACTAAAAAAGAAATAGAAGAACAGAGTAAAACTAATGAAAGTTTATCTATGAAGATAAATGAACTTGCTAGTCTTGATAAAATTGAAGAGGTTGCTAAAGAACAAGGATTAAGTTATAATAATGATAACATTAAAAATATCGATGAATAATAGGAAGTGAGATTAGTGAAGAAAAAGAAGAGAACAAGAAATAATATTAAATATAGTAAATTAGTTATTTTTGCTTCTCTTTTTTTGTTTGCTCTAATGTTGGTTAGAGTTACGCAACTTGCTTTATCAGAGGAAATTGATGATACTAATTTACAGGCATTAGCAAGAAAACGTACTACTAAAACTGATGTTGTAAAAGCAGAACGTGGTAATATTTATAGTAGTGATGGAGAAGCTCTTGCTCAAAATGTTTCATCATATAAATTAATCGCTTATCTTTCTCCTTCGAGAACAACTGATCCTGATAATCCACAACATGTTGTAGATAAAGAGATGACTGCTAGTAAGCTTGCTCCTATTTTAGGAACAACAGAAGATGTAATTTTAAATTATCTTAATAAAGAAAATATTTATCAAACAGAGTTTGGTACTATTGGTAGTGGACTTACTGAACTTACTAAAGAGAAAATAGAAGAGTTAAATTTACCAGGAATAGATTTTATTGAAAGTTTAAAGAGATATTATCCTAAGGGAGATTTTGCTTCTTATGTACTTGGATATGCTAAAGAAGAGACTAGTGTTGATGAAGATGGTAATGAAGTTACAGATATGACTGGAGAAATGGGTATTGAAGAATATTATGATTCGACATTAAAGGGTGAAGATGGTTATACTACTTATCAGAAAGATTTAAGGGGTTATAAAATTGCAGGTACTAATGAAATTACTAAAGAAGCAGAAGATGGTAAAGATATATATTTAACTATTAATAGTAGTATTCAGTTTTTTGTAGAACAAGCCTTGAGTGAAGCGGAAGCTAATTATAATTATGAGTGGTTTACTATTATGATAGCAGATGCTAAGACAGGAGCAATACTTGCTTCTAGTACTTCACCTTCATTTGATCCTAATAAAAGAGATATTACTAATTATTTAGATATGAATGTTTCTAGTCCTTATGAACCTGGTTCTACTATGAAAATATTTACTTATATGGCTGCAATGGAACAAGGTGTTTATAATGGTAATGAAGTATATCATTCTGGAGTTTATACTACTACTGATGGAACAGAGATTGGTGATTGGAATAGAGCTGGTTGGGGTGATATTACTTTTGATCGTGGTTTTGCTTTATCTAGTAACGTAGGTGTTATTAATTTGATAGATCGTCATTTGTCTGCTGATATTTTAAGAAGTTATTTTAAAAAATTAGGTTTTAGTAAGAAGACTGGTATTGAACTTCCTAATGAAAATGAAGGTAGTTTAAACTTTAAATATGAAACAGAAATATTTAATGCAGGGTTTGGTCAAGGTATTACGACTACACCAATTCAGAATGTTCAGGCTTTAACTTCACTTACTAATGGAGGGGTTATGTTAAAACCTTATTTAGTAGAGAAAATAGTTGATTCTGATAGTGGGGAAGTTGTTTATGAAGGTAAAAGAGAAGAGGTAGATACTGTTGCTAGTGAATCTACTGTTAATAAAATAAGAGAGTTAATGTGGAATACGGTTAATACTCCTGGAATGACTGGTGCTGGTTATAGATTAGATGGTTATGATTTGATTGGTAAGACTGGTACTGCTCAAATAGCTGATGAAAATAGTGGAGGTTATTTGACAGGAGAGTCTGATATTATATCATCTTTTGCAGGAATATATCCAAATAATGATCCTAAAGTAATTATTTATGCATCAGTTAAAAGACCTGAAGGTGGTAATCAAAAAGTTATTTGGACAGCGATTAAAGATATTGTTGTTAATGTGAGTAAATATTATGGTACTGATCCTGTTACTACTAGTGAAGAAGAATTATTAGAATATAGCTTAACATCTTATAAAAATAAGTCTACTGAAAGTAGTAAGAGAGAACTTGAAAATATGAAGATGAATGTTAAAGTTATTGGAAATGGAGATAAAGTTATTAAACAGTATCCTACTAAAGGAGAAAAAATTACAGAAGGTACTAATGTGTTTCTTATTACTAATGATAGTAATTTAACTGTTCCTGATTTATCAGGATTATCTAGTAAGCAAGCGGAAGATTTATTAAGACTTCTTAATGTAAGTGTTAAACTTTCTGGTAATGGTTATGTTACTAGTCAAAGTGTAGCACCTTCTACTCCTATTACTTCAGGTATGGAGATAACTCTTAGTTTAAGTCCTAAATTTTAATAGTAATTAATGAAGAGAGTAACTATTAATAGTGGAAAATTGTTACTCTTTTTTTATTGACGTTAACTATCTATTGTGATACATTATAGATAGATGGGAGACTTTATTAATAGATGGAGGAAGGAGTATAAATGAAATTTTTGAAAAAAGTATAGATTTTTAAAATTGAGAGATTTTTTGATATGAAAATTTAAAATTCCCCTAGAGAAAATTAAATATTGGGAGGATAATTTCGTTGAATTTTAAAAATTGCCTTTTTGCATTAGTTTTTAGATTATGATACAACTGTTGCAGAAAGGAGG
>CALVUV010000042.1 GCA_944363685.1 uncultured Bacilli bacterium | reverse complement strand
TCAGGAGTTAAAACATAAACTGAACCTCTATCTTTAGCTTCTTTTGGCTGTAAAGTCATGAATAAACGATTTAAATCGAATCCCACTTCTTCAGCTATTTTTAACTTATTAGCTCTTGCTATAGCATTTCTTTCTTGAGCACTCATACCTTCAGGATAAAATGCTTTAGCAGCATTCATATTTCCATATGTTCTGTTAGTATTAAATACTACAAATTTTAAATTTTCCATTCTTTATTCCCCCTTCATGAATGTAACCATATTATAACACTTTTTTATTACTTTGTCAATTAATACCTACCATATCTTTTCACTTTACCTTTTTCTATTATAAAAGGTCTTATTCCATCAGTAAGTTCATAATTATCTGGTAAATCTAAAATATCTACTTCTCTTTTCATAATTACTCCATTAGATAAAATACCACCCTGTTTTGCATAATCTACATCCATAATAGATGCAAAATGTATAATAGCATAATCACCATCATTCATAGTATCATCTAATGCTGTTTGTGAAATATCTACTTTAGACACTTCCATTCTATTATCTTTAATTATATATTCTCTAATTTGTTGAATATTATCAATACGATAAGAATACTCCATTTCTTCATCAAAAGTTCCTGTTATTAATTTAGAATCTCTAATAGTATTTACTTCACTAATAGTTCTAATTAAATTATCCCCATATTCAATTAAATATTTATTTTCTACACAATTAGGATAAAGTGAATATTCAATTTTAGAAATATGTAACATATTTCTAAAATCATCAAAAATAACAATATTCTTACTATCTTCTAAATCTACCCCTAAACATTCTCCAATTTCTAACATTAATTTTTGCAAATTTGTTAAACTTTTCATATTATACTCCTCTTACAACTAAATATTAATAATTAAAATAAACTTAACTGATTAGAATCAGGTAAATTATCAACTATACCCATCTCTGTCATTTTATCTGTTAATGTCTTTGATACTTTACCACGTTTTTGTAAATCCTCTTTACTTAAGAAAGGACCACTATTTCTAGCTTCTACAATAGTTTTAGCAACTGTAATACCAAGACCATCTATAGTTTTAAATGGTGGTATTAATGTATTTTCATGTTCTTCATCTACTATAAATCTAGTTGCATCACTCTTCTCTAAAGAAATAGGTGCAAACTTAATACCACGTGCTGTCGCTTCTAAAGCAACATGAAGTGATTCTATTATATTAGTCTCTTTATTAGTCGCTTCAAAACCCTTAGCCATTAAATCATCATATCTCGTTTTAATAGCATTATATCCTTTTATCATTGTATCTATATCAAAATCATCTACTCTAATTGAGAAAAATGCAGCATAGTAATATAAAGGTTTATATACTTTAAACCACGCAATTCTAATAGCACTCATAACATAAGCACAAGCATGAGCCTTCGGAAACATGTATTTTATTTTATGACATGACTCAATATACCACTCAGGAACTTTAGCTTCCCTCATCTCTTCAACCATACCCTTCCAAGTTTCAGGATCTTTAGTCGCCTTACCTTTTCTAACATGCTCCATTATTTTAAAAGCTCTAATTGGTTTCATTCCCCAGTTCATTAAATTAACCATTATATCATCACGACATCCAATAACATCTTTAAATGGCACTATATTATTTCTAATTAATTCACTAGCATTACCAGCCCATACATCAGTACCATGAGATAATCCTGATATTTTAACAAGTTCAGCAAAAGTACTTGGTTTTGTTTCTACAAGCATTTGAATAACAAAACGCGTACCAAGTTCAGGAAGTCCTAATGTTCCTGTTGGACATAAAATATCTTCTTCACTAACTCCTAAAGCATCAGTACTTGATAAAAGAGAGAATATTTTCTTATCATCCATTGGAAGTGTTGTAATATCAATACCAGATAAATCCTGTAACATTCTAAGAACAGTAGGATCATCGTGACCTAGTATATCAAGTTTTAAAACATCTTGATCAATAGCATGATAATCAAAGTGAGTAGTTCTCCAAAGTGAAGTATTATCATCAGCAGGATATTGAAAAGGTGTAAAATCAAATACATCCATATAACCCGGTATAACAACAATACCACCAGGATGTTGTCCTGTTGTTCTTTTAACACCTGTACAGCCCTTAGCAAGTCTTTCTATTTCTGTACTTCTTTTACCAATAATACCATGTTCTTCAAAATAACCCTTAACATAACCATAAGCAGTTTTCTCAGCAACAGTACCTATTGTTCCAGCACGATAAACATTATCAACACCAAATAATACTTTAGTATACTCATGAGCTTTCCATTGATATTCCCCTGAGAAGTTAAGATCAATATCAGGAACCTTATCAGCATTGAAGCCAAGGAACGTTGCAAATGGCATATCTTGTCCCTCTTTACCAAGTGGTTTTCCACACTTAGGACAAGTTTTATCTGGTAGGTCATATCCTGATGGATAATCTTTTCCATAAGGAATACCTTCTTCATTAATAAATTCAGAGTACTTACATTCTTTATTACGACATAAATAATGAGCTGGTAATGGATTTACTTCTGTTATCCCCATCATCGTAGCAACAAAACTTGAACCAACAGAACCACGTGACCCAACAATATAACCATCATCATTAGAATGTTTAACTAACTTTTGAGCGATTAGATAAATAACATCAAAGCCTCCACCTATTACACCACCTAAATTTTTCTTTAAAGATTTCTCTAACTCTTCATCATTAATATCAGGATTCTCAACTCTTAAGTTTTCTCTAATTACTTTCTTTACTTCATCAAAACCTTTTAAAAGAGTATTATGTAAGTTTGAAAATAATTTCTTCTTAAACTCTTCTTCATCCAAATTAGGTTCTTCTCTTCTTAATTTAGCTTCACTCGCTTTATAAACCCCATCTCCATATAACTCACTACTAATTCTCTCTTCTATATTATATGGAAGAGGTTCTCCATACATATCACTAGCTTTAGTAAAAACTAAATCTGTAACAGTTTCAACACTTTTATCAATCTTAGGAGAAAAAGGAATACCACCAGTTTCAATAATAACTTCTAATATCTCTGCCATATCTGCAATTTTCTTAGGATTATCAATTACAATTAATTTTCTTAACTCTTCATCTAAGAAAGAAAAATCATCTAACATTTCCTTAGTTGTCCTAAAATGATTAGAAGGTATATTCTTAATACCACCCCTTGCTAAAGGATGTCTTCCTCCTCCTGGTACTTTCTGATTAACAATTATTTCTCTATATATCTTATCTTCTCTTGTTATATGATGAACATCCCCTGTCGCCACAATTAACTTGCCAGCTTCTATTGTTGTATTAATAATTTTATTTATATTACTAATTACTTCACCTTCATTTGCAAAATCCCCAGTTTCAATTAAATGTGAATAACACTCTACTGGTTGTACTTCTACATAATCATAAAATCTAATAATATTAGATAACTCTTCTTCACTCTTACTAGAAGCTTGTTTAAAGACTTCAGACTCATAACAACCACTACCAATTAAAAGTCCTTCTCTATATTCATTAATAACACTTCTTGGTATTCTTGGAGTCTTATATAAATAGGTTGTATTGGCAAAAGAAACTATTTTAAATAGATTCTTTAATCCTTTCTTATTTAAAGCAATAATATTGATATGATTAGTATTACCATACTTATACATTTCTTTAGAATCTACTATATTAGATAACTGTTCCATCGTCTCAATATTACGACTATCTAACTTCTCTAACATTTTATAAAGTACTAAAGCAGTACCTTCAGCATCATAATCTCCTCTATGATGACTTTCTTCATCCCAAGGAACATTATATCTTTTAACTAAAGCAGATAAACCATGACGAGCATAATTATTATCTAAAGTTCTAGATAACTCTAATGTATCAATAACAGGATTCTTAAACTCCCCTAAATTATATTTTTTATAAGCCATCTCTAAGAAAGAAACATCAAACTTAGCATTATGAGCAACCATAGGTAAATCCCCAAACCACTCTATAAACCTTTTAACAGCATTCTCTTCATTATCTTTATCTTGCAACATAAAATCAGTTATATTAGTTATCTCTGTTATTTTAGATGGTAATGGACGTCCTGGATTAATTAACTCATCATACCGTTCTAATATCTCTCCACCTTTCATCTTAACCGCACCAATTTCAATTATAGAGTCAGCACCACCAGCATTAAACCCTGTAGTTTCAAAGTCAAAAACAACATAAGTTTCATCTAATAATTTATTCTTATTAGGCCTAATAACAATATCAACATTATCATCTACCATAACAAGCTCTGTTCCATAAAGTGCTTTAAACTTATCTTTATCTTCCTTACCTTTATTATAATCTCTAACTAAATTATAAACATGAGGAAAAGCTTGTACCCCATTATGATCAGTAATAGCAATCGCTTTATGTCCCCATTTCATCGCCTGTTTAACAAGCTTTACTTCATCAGCAACTCCATCCATCTGACTCATCATCGTATGAGCATGTAATTCAATTCTCTTCTCTTCTAAATCATCAATAATCTCTTCACTAGTATGCTCAATTTCTATAATATCCCTAGCATTTAAAACTAACTCATCCTTAGAAAAATTATCTATTTTAGTATATCCTCTTATTTTAAGCCATTTACCTACTTTTAACTCTTTACAAAGTCTAGAATACTCTTCATCTTCATTACAAAAAACCTTACAAGCAATACTATCAGTCTCATCAGTAATCTTTAAAGTAATAATCTTAAAATTAGTTTTATTAGACTCAAAATAATCAGTCCCAAAAATATACCCCTCTACAGTAACATCATTATCTTCTCCTAATAACAAACTCATCTTAATAGGACTGGTATCAATATGTTTTCCTAAAATACACCCTTCTTCAGTTACTTTTCTTCTCCTAGGAGTACCATTATTAAAATGCTTAGTTTCTTCTTTAATAACATCTTTTTTTATAGGTTCAGGAACTACTACATTAGAAAGTTCATTACTAATCTCTTCATTTATTAAATCATCTTCACATAAAATAACACCAATATATTCATTATATCCTAACGATTGATAAAAATTATTAACAAAAGAACAAATATCTTTTAATCTATTCTCTTCTTTAATATTATAAGCAACTAACTTAAGTTCATTATCTTCTAATTTCAAAGCATCTTGATATAAATCAATTAAATTAATTTTATTATCACTCTTAAGTCTTTCTAAAAGATAAGGATAATATTCTAATAATTTATTATAATTATTATTCTTTATATTAAAAGAAAACATAACATCTTTAGCAAGTAAATTACTATTAGTATTAAGATAATCTATTACTTCTATAGGTAAATAATCATCAAGACTAATTTTAACTAAAAAACTATTATCTTTCTTACTAATAATTATTTTATCTAACACAGCATTCTCAAAAAAAGAATAATATTCATCCCTTAGATTTATTCTTTTTAATAATATTACCAACTTCTCATCCATATCAATACCTCTATATTATTTCTAATTCATTAATCTTTAAAATATGTTTTTGATGTTTAATACAAAAATCTATAAAAGCTTTTAAATCTATAGTAGCAAGTCCTCTTTCAAAAGTATACTTATCAAGTTCAAATACTATCTTATCTCTCATCATTCTATTTAATATCTCTTCTTTAGAATATCCTAAATACATAAGAAAATATGGATATAACTGACACTTTAAAAACTTAAGAGACTTATCTCCCTTTAAATAAACACTTTTATTTAAAAGTCTAGAAGTAAGCTCATTATCAATAGCAAGCTCAATAACTGCATCTACCAAATCTTTATATTCAGATCTATAATTAGCAAGTTCTTTTCTCACAATATGTTCAATAATATTAATAATAGCAAGAGTATAATTATCACTATCTACTCTATTTCCCCAAGTAATAGTATTAACTCTTCTACTCTTTGGAATATCCATTCCTATAACATCTAATTTTTTATCTACTACTAAAACATGATATAACTTTATATCAAATTTTAATATTTCTTTTAAATTTTTATTTAAATCTTTTTTTATATTATCAAAGTTCTGTAATAATTCCATTCTATATTTTTCAGTATCATTCCTAATTTCTTTATACATATCACTATTCTTAACCATATCAAAAATAGTATCATCACAAGGAATATAATTTTTAGGATCTTTTAATATTTGTTCTTCTTCTTTATATAATTCATTATAACTTTGACGATAGTTTTTCCACAACTTTTGTTTAAAACTTTGAACGCTCTGAGAAATAGAGGCATTAAACAACAAATTCCAAATTAAAACATAATCATTCAAAACAAAGTTTAGATTCATCACTATTCCCCCTAACTTACATATTTAAAGTTTAACACAAAATTTATAATAATAAAAGTAGTAAAAGAAAAAAGACCTAAGTCTTATTCTAAAGCAATAGTAAAAGGATTATTTTTAGTACCATCTCCACCTGTTATTATGACATTAGACTTAAGATTTAAAGATGGTTTAACTCCAAGAGAAGATGTTACATTAAATGCAGTACTAGAACTACCTCCATTTCTATAATCAATATACCATATAAGTGAAGAATTACTTGGAGTTAAAGTCCAATACATGACAGTCAAATCTGTTTCTTTATTATCTCTAGTTATACCTCTTTCAAACTGACCAGCCATTAATTCTCCTAATCTTAATAAACCTACTTTAGCAGTTACTTTAGTAGAAGTAGTAGTACTAGCATTTGTATTAGTATACTTTGCTAATCTATAATTACTACCATCTGATGTCGTTCCTAAATACCAAACACTACTTTCAACTAAATTAGAAGATGGATCACTCTCTTGTAAATAAATACTATTTAAATAATAAGCAATCTCATATGAACTATCAGTAGGATTAAAATGTATTCTTCCTGCTGTAGAATTAAATCTTCTAAGAAAGAAAATTTGATTAGTAGCATCTATTAAAGGTTCGGTACTTGTTATTTTTGTTAAATTAGTAACTTCATGACTTACTATCCTATATAAGTTATTAGGATCCATACCAAATCTTATATATTCCCCACTATAACGAGTATTAAGTCTTACTCCATTTAAATCTTTATCATTATCTCCTTCTAATCTATATGGATCATCATAAGAGCCACTACCATCAACAATATTAATATCTGCTTTCAGAACAATTGATGGTCTTATTGCATAATTTCTAGTTATCCATTGATTATCAGAACTACCATCATATTTTATAAGCCAACCATTTTCTGAAGAATATGGAGTCAAAGTCCAAGCCCATTGACCATTATTTAAATATCCTTCACTATAAGTAGTACCACTATAACTCATTGTATATTCATATATATTTAAAAGTCCTACTGGATTTTCTACCATTGTTGTTTTAGCAGGTTTAGCAGTACTAGTAGTCATAGTAGCATTCCACTTAGTATCCGTCTTAATAAATTTTTCATAATCTCTTAAATTATATAGAAATCCATCAACAGTTGTATCATTTAACCACATCTCCATATGACTACCATCAAATTTAGAATTAGCCCAACTATTATATGGTATACTAGAAATTCCCCATTCTGTTACTAATTTAGCACTATTATCAGTAGTATCAAATGATACAACACGCCAAAGTTTTCCAGAATACCAAATATAATTATAAGGATTACTACCAGTTATAAAGGTTTGTTCTGAATCAGTATAATTTGATCTACTCATAATATCATCTTCTAGTACTTCAGACACAATTCCTGTTGATTTAATTTTTCTTAACAAATGTCCATTACTTGGTAGACTCAAATCATTATAATCTAGTCCCACACTTACTCCTAAGTTTATAGTTACTTCATTATCAGTTATATTTGCAACTCTTATTCTATATTTATTACTCGACCCACTTGTATTTACTTTTTCTAAATTCACACCAACTTCACTTGGAGGAATATTATAATCATCATCTTCTATATAGCCTATATCAACACCCTCAGGAAGACTATCTAAATAATAGAAGTTAAATCTTGCTATTCTATTATTTGGATTAGTTAACACTACTATAAAGTCTTGTCTACTATTAGCTTTAACTGTTAAGGTATTAATATCCTCTTCATCTACTTTCAACTCATAAGTTAAATTGCCAGTAACTATACTAATGGCATTACTTCTTTCTTTACTTACTGTAAACATTGCATAAGAAAAGTATCCACCTACTACTAATAGACTTATTAGAATCATTACAATTATATATATTTTACTAAAACTAAAACTTAATAATTTCTTCATAATTACCTCCTTCTATAACACAAAAAAGAATAGAATACATCTACTCTATTCTTTTACATTATGAAAGAAAGTAATTTTATTACTTAAATTAGGGTTAAATAGCCCCCCCCCAGATAACTATTTGTAAACGGGAACTAGCATAATTTGTAGATTGACGAATTAATTTACCCCAGAATTGACGATTTATTTTACCCTGATAAACTAAATTAGTCATATCTACTACTTCCTTTCTTTTTATTGATATCTTTTAGTTAATTATATCTTATAATTAACTATTCAATCAATAGTAAATACCATAATAGACAAAGTTTTTACACTTTGTCTATTTCTTCCATCAACTTAATATGTATCTCTTCTTCTGTATAAATATCTTTTAAAAAGTGAACTTCTGCAAGTACATCTTCTATACTTCCTATCACTCTTTTTAATGCTAGTAAATAGTAATCTTTCTCATATCTATAACTCTTTTCTACTTTAAACATTTCTTTAACTATATCCAACACATCTACTGCATATTCTACTATATTTGAATCAGGTTCTACATCATTATCAGGACATAATCTATTATATAACTTATAGTCATAACCTTTATTATCTTTTAAATACTTTATTATTGCATCTATTTTATATAATACTTCATCTTCTCTCATCATTTCACCACCTACAATATTACCTCATACTTCGATTCCATTATCGTCTCATTACTTATTATTTTCTCTTTCTTTTGAAATCCTAGCATTAATGATGATGATACTATCTTATTTATTTTCCTTGGTATTCCCCCACTTATATTAAATATTGCCGTATATCCACTTTCTTCTATTATTTCTCTTTCACATCCTGCATATTTTAATAAACTCTTTATATATTCTTTAACCTCTTCTCTTGTTAAAGGTGTTAGTTGATAATTTACTACTATCCTTTGTCTTAATCCTTCAAACTTTGTTATTTTTAATATATTATCTTTAAAACTCTCTTCTCCTAACATTATCATTACAAATGTATCATTAACTCCATAATCACTCTCTATTAAATATTGTATTTCTTCTAATGCTGATCTTTTTATATTTTGAATATTATCTATCACTAATATTACTTCTTTTCTATAATTTACTTTTAAATTTATTATCGCTTCCTTTACTCTATCTTCTAATAAACTTTTAAAGTAATTACCAGGATCTACTCCTAATTCTTTTGCAATCTGTAACAATATCTCAAACTGTCCCATATTAGTTGTTGTTACTTGTATTATTTTATATAAATCTTTATTTAAACTTTCTAAATAACATTTTAAGGTATATGTTTTTCCCATTCCAGGAGGTCCTATAAATAATCCTATTCCTTTTATTTCTTCTAAATATTTTAATCTAAAATACATATTATTATAATTACTACTAAAATAGCCTTTATCTTTATCAAATTTATCTACAAAGGGATTAGTTTCTAATCCATAATAACTAAGATACATCATCACTATCACCTAGTTCTATTACGCCTTCTTCATTATTAACTATTTTTGAATAATCTATTTTATTTTTCCTTTGTATTTTACTATTTTCTTTTTTATTTAACTTTCTAACTTCACTTTTTCGTTCCTCTTTTTCATATACCCACATTTTATCCATATTACTTATATAATATCTAATAGTAACTTCATCGTCTCTATAAATACTATCTACTTCATATAATTCATTATTTATACTTACAACACCATCTTTACTTACT
>CALVUV010000041.1 GCA_944363685.1 uncultured Bacilli bacterium | reverse complement strand
TATGATGGAGATAAATATGAAGCTTGGGCCGATTATGTTACTTATGGAGGATTGCCTCTTATACTTTCTAAAAAAACTGATGAAGAAAAGTCACAATATTTAAAAAATTTGTTTAAGGAAACTTATATTAAAGATATAGTAGATAGAAATAATATTTCAAGAGTTGATATACTTGACTCTATAGTAAATATGTTAGCATCATCTGTTGGATCTCTTACTAATCCTCAGAAAATTTATAATAGTTTTAAAAGTAATGGGGAAAAGGAACTTTCATTAAATACAATACACTTATATTTAAAGAATATAGAAGATGCATTTATTGTTAATAAATCTTTAAGATATGATATAAAGGGGAAAAAATACATTCAGACTCCTCAGAAGTATTATTTTACAGATGTTGGTTTAAGAAATGCAAGACTTAACTTTAGACAACAAGAAGAAAGCCATTTAATGGAAAACATTATTTATAATGAATTATTAGTTAGGGGATATAATGTGGATGTTGGTGTTGTGGAACAGAATGTTAAAAATAAAGATGGTAAAAGTGAGAAAAAACAATTAGAAGTTGATTTTGTATGTAATTTAGGTAATAAACGTTATTATATACAATCTTCTTTAAATTTAGAAACTAGAGAAAAGACTATTCAAGAAGAAAGATCTTTAATGAATATAGGTGATAATTTTAAAAAGATTATTGTTGTTAAAGATATGATTAAACCTTGGATTACTGAAGAAGGAATTTCTGTTGTTGGAATTATGGATTTCTTATTAAATCCTAATAGTTTGGATTTGTGATGGATTAATTTCTTAAACTTTGCTATAATAAATTAGTAAAGTTTTTTTGCCGGCTTAGCTCAGTAGGTACGAGCAACTCATTCGTAATGAGTAGGTCAAAGGTTCGAATCCTTTAGCCGGCACCATTTAATGGATAGTGTATAATTTATTTTATAAATTTTTTTTCTTCGGTTGAAAAGATTAGTTCCTCATGTTATGATAATTAATGAAGAATAAGGGATAGTGTGAAAGGCGGTGTTTTATGGATATTGTTATTGAATTTTTTAGGGATACGTTAGATGGCCCTTTTTATATCGTTTGGGTAGTAGTTTTAGTTATTCTTATCTTTGCTTGTATTGGTTATTTAGCTGAAAAGGGTATAAATAAGAAAAAAGAGAAAGAAAAATATGCTACTGTTAGTGATACTGGTAATACAGAGGTTGTTCAAGATACTGTAGTTAATGAGCCTATTAATGATACACAGGTTGATACTTCTGTTGCAACACCAGTTGCAGAGACTGTTAGTGAGGTTACAACTACACCAGTTCAAGATGTTAGTTCTACTTCTGTTGTGGCTTCTCAAGTTGAGAATAATAGTTCAGTTGTTGTAACACCACCACTTGAAGTACAACAACCAGTTTCAACTGTTACTAATGTAGATAATAGTATATCTACTGATGAAGTTGATAATAATGTAGTTATTCCAACTATAAATCAAGATGTTAATAATAAAAGTTAGGAGAAGATGTTATGGTTATTACAGTTACTAGTGTTATAACAATTATTAAAAAAATTATAGATATTTCTATTGTTTGGTTAATGTTTTATATAATTTTAAAAAATATAAGAAGTAGTGTTAAACTTACATTACTATTTAAAGGAGTAATTATTATCATTGCTCTAAAAATTATAAGTGATGTTTTTGGATTTACAACTGTTGGTTTGCTTCTTGAATATGTTATTATGTATGGCCCTTTGGCATTAATTGTCATATTTCAACCAGAAATTAGAAATATACTTGAGCAGTTAGGTCGTAATCAACTTTTGGGACGACATAAAGTTCTTACTGTTGATGAAAGAGAACGATTGGTTTATGAATTAGTACAAGCGATGGATTATATGAAGAAACAAAAAATAGGAGCTTTGATAGTTTTAGAACGTGATATTAGTTTAGGTAATTATATAGATAAAGCTAAGAAACTTTATGCTGATTTATCAAGTGATTTATTAATAGCAATTTTCTATGAAGGTAATCCACTACATGATGGTGGTGTTATTATCCAAGGTGATAGAATAACTTGTGCAGGGGCAGTTTTCCCTACTAGTAGTAATCCTAAAATTAATAAAAGACTTGGTACTAGACATAGAGCAGCGGTTGGTGTTACAGAAGAGACTGATTGTATTTCTTTAGTTGTTTCTGAAGAGACTGGACGTTTATCTGTTGCTATTAAAGGAGAACTTTTCTATAATTTATCAATAGAAGATGTTAGAATGTTGTTAATTGATGAGTTAAAACCTAAAACTAATAGTGAACTAGATGAAGAAGAGTTAGAAGAGGAAGAGATATATGAAGAAGATAATTAGAGGTATTGGAAAATTCTTTCATCATATTGGAGCATTTTTTGATAAGTGGTTGATTACACCTATTACAAAACTTGTTTTAAAAGTGACAGATTTTTCCAAAAAGAATAGTAAAGGTATAGAAAAACTTCTTGGTAAAAAACAAACTTTAATAGTAATTAGTTTATTACTTGCACTAGCAGTATTCTTTATTATTGATAGTGAGAGTAATACTATTATTGATCAGTATGCAGAAGTTTTATATAATCAAAAAGTAACTGCTACATATAATGAAGAAGCTTATGTAGTAGAGGGATTACCAGATAATGTTGATATAACATTAGTTGGACAAAAAAGACATATATTTTTAGCTAAACAATATCCAAGTAGTGGTGTTACAGTTGATTTAACTGGACTTAAACCTGGACAACATAAGGTTACTTTAAAATATACACAACAGTTAAAGTCAATTGATTATAGACTTGATCCATCTACTGTTACTGTTACGATTTATGATAAAGTAAGTCAAACTAAATCTCTTACTTATGATATATTACATCAAGATAATTTAGATAGTAAGTTAAATATAGATAGTATTGAACTTGATCGTAGTGAAGTTATTGTTAAAGGCGCAGAATATAAATTAGATAAAGTTGCTACTGTTAGAGCGTTAGTAGATATAGATGATTTCCCTACTCAAGAAGCTGGTGAATTGACATTGAAAGATGTTCCATTAGTTGCTTATGATACTAATGGTAAAGTTGTTGATGTTGAGATAGTTCCTAAAAATGTAACTGCTAAAGTAACTATTTCATCTCCATCTAAAGAAGTTCCTATTGAAATTGTACCTAAAGGAGATCTTGCTTTTGGTAAGGCAATTAGATCACTTAGTAGTAATGTAGATACTGTTACTGTATATGGTAGTCAGGAAGCGCTTGATAGACTTGATTCTTTAGAAGTAGAAGTAGATGTTACTGGTCTTGATGATGATGAAGAATATACAGTTACTTTGAAACGACCTAATGGTATTACAGAAATAAGTGAAAAAACTATTACAGTTAATGTAGCGATAGATGATTCTACTACTAAAGAGTTTGATAATATTTCTATAGCGACAGAGAATTTAGATCCTGCTTATAGTGTTCAAGCTTTATCTGAAGCGGATAGTAAAGTTACTGTTGTTGTTACTGGTAGTAAATCAATTATTGATAGTATTGATTCATCTATAATAAATGCTTATGTTGATTTAGATGGACTAGGTGTTGGAGAACATGAAGTAGAAGTTAAAGTAAGAGGCGATGATGTTAAACTTAACTATGCTTCTAAAACTAAACGTGTTAAAGTTAGAATAACTGCAAATTAAAAAAGATTCATATCAATTTGAATCTTTTTTTTAGTCGTGATCTAAATGATCAAATAGAATGCTTAAATCAATTAGACCAGCTATTCCAATTATAATATAAATTATTCTTGCTAATAGAGCATCACTGCCTCCAAAAATTGATGCAACTAAATCTAATTCAAATAGACCAACAAATGCCCAGTTTATTGCACCTATTATAATTAGAATTAAACATATTTTTTTTAATATTTCCATAATTTCCTCCTTATTATTTTTTACATTTATAGATTATCCATATTTACTTGTTTTATTCATGAATATTAAATAACTTTTAATAATATAATAAATTAGAATTGAGGATGAGGTGAAATTCATGAAAAAAATTAGTTTGTTTTTACTAGTTTTAATTTGTTTTTTAGTTACTGGATGTGGTAAGGAAACAGATAGTGATATCTTAAGTAAATTAAATAAAAAAATTGATGATACTAAAGGATATGTTTTAACTGCTGACTTAGAAATATTAAATAATGATGATATTTATAATTATTCAGTAGAGTCTTCTTATAAGGATGGAGATTTTTATAAAATTGCTCTTACTAATAATTCCAATAATCATCAACAAATAATACTTAAAAATGATGATGGTGTTTATGTTTTGACTCCTAGTTTAAATAAGAGTTTTAAATTTCAAAGTGATTTTCCATATAATAATTCACAGATTTATTTATTACAGTCTATTATAAGTGATTTAGAAAATGATAAGAATAGAACTTTTAAAAAAGAAGATAAGAATTATGTTTTTACTAGTAGTGTAAATTATCCTAATAATAGAAATTTGGTTAAACAGAAAGTTACTCTTAATAATGATTTAGAACTTAAAGAAGTAGTTGTTTTGGATAGTGATGATGTTCCTAATATGACTTTAAAAGTTAAAGATATTGATTTTAGTCCTAATTTTAAGAAAAATTATTTTGATTTGGAAGATATTATGAGTACTATTAATATTGAAGAAGAGACTATTACGACTAGTTCTCTTGATGATATAATATATCCTTTAGTACTACCAGAAGGAACTAAACTTACGAATGAAGAGAAGGTTAATACTAGTAATGGAGAAAGAGTTATATTAACTTTTAGTGGAGATAAACCATTTCTTTTAGTAGAAGAGACTGTTATGGCGATGGATGAGTTTACTGTTATTCCTACGATGGGTGAACCTACTATGTTTATGGATAGTATAGGAGTACTTTCTGATAATTCTATTAGTTTTACAAGTGGTGGTATTAATTATTATTTAGTTAGTGATGTAATGAATCAAGATGAACTCTTAGAAATTGCTAATTCTATAAATGTTATACCTACAATGAAATAAACACGAAAGTGTTTATTTTTCTTTTGGTATATGTTATTGTAAAATTGGATGTGAGATGAATGATTATACAAAAGCTTAAATATGAATTAATTAAACAGAAAGAGTCAGGGTTTAGAGGAAATATTTATCATTTTTCACAAGTGCATTTCTATTATAATTTTAATAAGGTAGAGGGATGTGGATTAACAGAAGATTAAACGGAAGCTATTTTGATACTTCTAGTTTTATTCCTAAAAGTGATGATGTTATTAAGTTAGATAATGTAGATAAATCTCTTTCAAAATAAATGATGATAGAGATGAATAAAATTTAAAAAAAGAAATACTAGTGATGAAGACGATACTAGATATAATGCCCGTGGTTTTAAAGTTGTTCCTAATATAATGGGAATAGTAAATGTCATTAAAACAAGTGAGCCTAAAGATGTGGAGAAAGATATTGATGAGTTACTTACTGATTATTTAAAATTAAAGAAAGTAACACTTGAAGATATAATAGATTTTCATTTTAAGTTTGAGAGAATTTATTCTTTCGGAGATGGCAATGGTTGTGTTGGCAGAATGATAATGTTTAAAGAGTGTTTATTATTCCATTTATTATTTTAGATATAAAGAGTATTTAATTGATACTTGTTTACATGCACAAGATATTTATAAAAATGTATGTAATCAGTTATTAGATTTTGAAATTAAAGAGGACTAATTCAAAAAGTTAAGTTTTTGAATCTGATAAATTACCGAATAAAAATGTCATAAATTACCGAATAAAATTCTCACAAATTACCGAAAAGAGGTTGATAAATTATTTCTAATAGTATAAAATTGTATTGAGGTGATTGCGGTGGATAACTATAAAAAACGAATTGCTGATTCCATTTTACAAAAAAAGTTAAAAGCTAAAGGTGCTGTTTTGATTGAAGGGCCTAAATGGTGTGGGAAAACTACAACAGCTGAACAAATCTCTAAGAGTATATTATATATGGCAAATCCTGAAAATAAAGAACAAAATTTAATGCTTGCTGATATTAATCCAAGTTTATTATTAAATGGAGATGTTCCTAGACTTATTGATGAATGGCAGATTGCTCCTAAGTTATGGGATGCTGTTAGGTTTGAGGTTGACCATAGAAAGAGTGAAGGTCAATTTATTTTAACTGGTTCATCTGTTCCTGCAGATAAAAGTTTAATAATGCATACAGGAACAGGGAGATTTTCTTTTTTGTTAATGAGACCGATGAGTTTATATGAATCTTTAGAATCTAATGGAACAGTAAGTCTTGAGGACTTATTTGCTTCTAAGGAAATTAGTGGTGTTAATAATTTATCTTTAGAAGATATTGCTTATTTATGTTGCAGAGGTGGATGGCCTAGAAGTATTTCTATGGAAAAAGATATAGCTTTAGAACAGGCTTTTGATTATTATGATACAGTTGTGAGTTCTGATATTTCTAGAGTTGATGGTGTAAAAAGAGAATCTGTTAGAGTTAAAAATTTAATGAGAAGTTATGCAAGAAATATAGGTAGTCAAGCTTCAATTGAGACTTTAAGAAATGATATAGTTAATAATGATTCTTTTTCTTTAGATAGTGATACAGTTTTTTCATATATAAACGCTTTAAAGAAAATATTTGTAATTGAAGATGTTCCTGCTTGGAATCCTAATTTAAGAAGTAAAACTGCTATAAGAAGTTCGGATACTAGATATTTTATAGATCCTTCTATTGCTACAGCATCATTAGGAATAGGTCCATCTGACTTGATTAATGATTTAAATACTTTTGGTCTTGTATTTGAAAATTTATGTGTTAGAGATTTGAGAGTGTATGCAGAAAGTATTAATGGTAGTTTATATCATTATAGAGATTCTTCTTCATTAGAGTGTGATGCAGTTATTCATTTGAGAAATGGGGATTATGGGTTAATTGAAATTAAATTAGGTGGAGATATGTTAATAGAAGAGGGAGTAACTAATTTAATAAAATTAAAAGATAAATTAGATACTACTAAGATGAAGAGACCTTCGTTTTTAATGATTTTAACTGCTACAGGTAATTATGCTTATAAACGTAAAGATGATATTTATGTAGTACCTATTGGATGTTTGAAGAATTAGAGTGAAAGTGTTTATTTTTTCTTCCTTTTATGTTATTATTAAATCGGTGGTATAAATGAAGAAGAACAATATAATTAATGCAAAAAGGGAAATGCCTAGTGAAGTTAAGAGAGGAATTATTATCGTTGTAGTAGCGGTTTTAGTAGTTTTATTTATGTATTTTTTAACTACTAGAATACTTGCTAAAGATGATAGTAGTAATGAAGATAAAGTTAGGGAAAATGCTATACAGTATGATGAAATATTAGCGGGGGAATCATTTAATAAAACAGGTGAATATTATGTAATATACTATGATTCTACTAATCAGTATTCTAGTATTAGTTCTTTAATTAGTTCTTATCAATTAAATAATACAGAGACTAAATTATATAGTGTTGATATTAGTAATGGTATGAATAGTAAGTATGTTACTGATGGTAAAATTGTTACTAAAGATGCTAGTAGTTTAAGAGTTAAAGATAATACATTAATTAAGTTTAATAATGGTAAAGTAGAAGATGTTATTACTGATATAGAGGAAATTACTAGTATTTTAAATAGTTAGTGTAAAGATAGACCTTTTTGGTCTATTTTTCTTTAGAAGTTCTTTTTTTTGTGATAAAATTAAGTGGTAAGGGGTGATATAATGTTTAAGAAAAATAAAAAAGAAAACGTTGAAGATGTAAATATAGATGTAGAAGATGATAATATAAGAGAAGTAATAGTAGAAAGAAGAAGTGGTTTTAGTATTTCTGAAGTTATTATTATTATGATAATTGCTATTATGTTTGGTTTTCTTTTAGGTAATATTGTTAATTTTGTTGTGTTTGATAAGAGTAGTTCTAGTGGCGATGAATTAGATGAGTTGGTTAGTACTTATGACAATATTGTTAATAATTATTATGATGATGTTGATAAAGAAGAACTTATTGATGCTGGAATACAGGGGATGATTAATTACTTAGATGATCCTTATGCAACATATTTTAGTGGAGATGCTAGTGATGAGTTTAATGAAGAGTTAGCAGGTACTTATGAGGGTATTGGTGTTGAAGTAATGTTAAGTGATAATGTTTTTACTATTGGAAATGTGTTTGATAATTCTCCTGCTAGTAAAAAGGGTATTAAAGAGGGAGATATTATTACTAAAGTTAATGGTACAGATATTAGTGGTAAGAGTTTAAGTGATGTTGTTTCTATGATTAATAGTAAAAAGAAAGCTAAGTTAACTATTAATCGTAATGGTGAAGAGTTAAGTTTTGAACTTAGTAGAGATACTATAGAAGTTCCTGTTGTTAGTAGTGAAGTATATGAAAGTAATGGTAAAAAAATTGGGTATATTAAAATAGATTTATTTTCTTTAAATGTTTATAAACAGTTTAATAAGGCTTTAAAAACATTAGAAAAAGAGAATATAGAGGGATTAGTTATTGATGTTAGAGATAATCCAGGTGGTTATTTATCACAAGTTAAAGAGATATTATGTTTGTTTTTAGATAAGAAACAAGTATTGTATCAATTACAGACTAAAGATGATACTGAAAAGATTTATGGTACTAAAAAGAGTGTTGATAGAGATTATCCTGTTAGTGTAATTATTAATGATGAAAGTGCAAGTGCATCAGAGATACTTGCTAGTGCTTTTAAAGAAAGTTATGGTTCTCATATAGTAGGTATTAATTCTTATGGTAAAGGTACTGTACAGTCTGCAAGTGACTTGAATAGTGGAGATACTATTAAATATACAGTACAGAAATGGTTAACTCCTGATGGTAATTTTATTGATGAAAAAGGTGTTGTTCCTACTGATAGAGTTGAAACTGTATTACAAGATGGAGAGGTTTTAACTTATGAAAATGATACTATGTTACAAACTGCTATTAGGGTTGTAAGTGAATAGATTTGAGATATTAATGTAAAAGATATGTAGTGTTAGTTACATATCTTTTCTTTAGATTCAATTCTTCCTAAAACTTTATCTATAGAGAAGTCTTTATAGTATAAAGCTAGACTATAAATAAAATTAGTTGGTATTAAGTATCTAGAGTTTTCATAATGAGCATAACCACCAGAACTTGTATTTAAGATTTTAGCGATTTGTTCTTGAGTCTTTTTATTTTTCTTTCTAATAGTTCTTAAGTTTTTAGATATAGTATTTAAATCTATTTTTAGGGGTAAATAAGACTTGTTTATATTAGTTAGACCAAATAGATAGTCTAGACTAAAATTGTATTTGTTAGCATATTTTATTAATTGTTTAAGAGGTATTGTATCTTTACCTGTTTCCCATCCTGATATAGTAGAGTAAGTTACATTAAATAGAGTAGTTAAATCTTTTTGTTTAAGACCTAGATTTTCCCTTGTGTATCTAAGATTTTTTATAATCATATTTTTTCACCAATTTAATTTTTTCATTTTTTGGTATAGATATAAAATTTATTGGGGAAATAGACGAAAATATGATAGAATTTGGAAGCAATTTGAGGAATAATTAAAATCTATATTATGAAGAGCCGTATGCGGGAAAGCTGCACGTACGGATCTGTGAGGGGAATATATGGTGACATAGATTTCTACTTGATATGGTATTATCTTAGATAGTAATAAAGAAAGATTAAAAGATATTTTAAGAATATTAGAATCTATTGTTAATAGAGAATATCTATTAGAATTTAATAATAAAACTAAAATATATAAGAGTACTGAAGGATTTACCTTCTTAGGTATTAATTATAAAGCTAAGAATAATAAAATATCTAGAAGAATTGTTAGTAAGACTAGGAGAAGATTACTAAAGAAAAATATAAACTATTGTTTCAACTATGAAAAATAATCCTTGATTAATTATAACTATTGTGATACATTGTAGATGGATGGAGAAAGGAGAAAAATGATAATTTTTGAAAAAAGTATGGATTTTTAAAATTGAGATGTTTTTTGATATCAATA
>CALVUV010000040.1 GCA_944363685.1 uncultured Bacilli bacterium | reverse complement strand
GCTTCTGCTAAATCTTTAATAGTATATATTCCTAAGTCATTTAACTTTTTAGCAGAACTTTTACCTAACATAAATAAATCATTTACTTTTAAAGGCCACATTTTAGTTTCAATTTCATTTAAATAAAGAGTATGTACTTTATCAGGCTTTTCAAAATCACTGGCCATTTTAGCACAAAGTTTGTTTTCTCCAATACCAACATTGACTGTGAAACCAAACTTTTCTTTGATTTCATCTTTTATTTTGTGAGCTAACTTTACATAATCATTACCATAAAGAAGGGTAGTACCTGTAAGGTCAAGAAAACACTCATCAATAGAATATTGTTCTATAATAGGGGTGTACTGTGAAAGATAATTATATAACTTTTTTGATTGTTCTTTGTAAAAAGGATAGTTAGGAGGAAATACTTGTAAGTTTTTACATTTACTTCTTGCACTATATAGTGTTTCTGCTGTTACAATACCATATTTCTTTGCTATGGGACTTTTAGCAAGAACAATACCTCGTCTTGCTTTTTCATCTCCGCCAATGACACTTGGAATCTTTCTAATATCTTGTTTATAGCCATGATTTAAAAGATAAATAGCAGTCCAAGATAAAAAAGCATTATTAACATCGATATGAAAAATAATTCTTTGCATAGTTATCCCTCCTCTTTACTATATTATATAATACGTTAGTTCTATTTTAAAGAGAAAAAAATAACCAATTAATGGTTATTCGTTTTCCACAGAGACTGTGTATTATTGTTGTTCTTTAACAATAATTCATTCAACATTTTTATTCTTCTTTTTAGTAGTTAATACCTTATTATTTACCTTTGTCAATTTATTTTAGCACTTTGGAATATTTCTTAATTACATCTTTATCAATATAGGTATTATCTTCAAATTGAATTAAAGGTATTTCATTTTGAAATAATTCTTGTAAATAAACTATCTGTACTAGTTCATCAATTCTATTTTGTGATACAAATATTCCTATAGATTTATCTAGATTTATTTTATCTAACACATGTAGCTCACCATCTAAGCTTGGATTTCTAAAGGGATATTTTGAATCTGAAAATTTATTCACAATCATTTCTTGTTCAAATTCTGGTTTTCCAAATACACAAATATTATCTGTTAAAATAAACGTTTTGGAACCTGTATAAAAATTATAAACACCACTATTTACTCTTGCTACAGAAATAAAGTTTTTCCCATTACAACCAGTACCTCCAGCATGGTTTCCATACTCTGCTGAGGTAATAGCATTATCTTTTAGTATTTTACTAAATATTTCTAAAGATTTAGGGCTATGTGTATAGTATTTTTCTTCTAATGCAAATTTCTTTCTTTTTATACTCTGCAGATATGTTGTTATCTTTTTAGCATTAATCTGAAAATTTTTGATATCTAATAATATATCTATATGTTCTTTCGATGTTTTGATAATATTGGCTGCTGATATCTTTCGTAAATTTTCAGTTTTGATATAGGATTTTGCTTCTTCAAATAATCTATCATCATTTCCTCTATAATAAAAATCATAAGTGTTATTTTCTTTATATCCTACAAACCAATCTTCATTTATATAACCATCCATATAATTAGTAGTTATATTTTTATATTTATTATTATTTTCAAGACAATAATCAAAGTAAATAGAGTTTATTTCTTTTCTTATATAATCCTTATCATAATCCCTAAATCTTTTAATTCCTTTTCTTCTATATTTATATATAGGTTTTATATCATATGTTTTTAAATCATTTTTATATTTACCAGATAAAATTAATTGTTTTTTTGATGAGTCTTCTAGATATAGACTATCTTTTGAATTAGGTTTAAATAAGTTTTCAGTATAGTCATTTACACTTTCTAATTTATCTATAAATGGATTGAAAACATCAATATCATTTCTTCCAATTATTACTAATTTAATACCACTGTTTTCTTTTTCATTAGTGACTTTTCTTATAGCCTCTGCTGCACTTTTATAAGCAGTATAAATTATATATTCAGGATTTTCTAATTTATAACTATTCTCTGTTACTTCTATATTATCAAAGCAAAGTACTTCTCCAGAACGCCAAACCCAACTATAAGCAACTATTTTATCTTTATATGTTACTTTAAAAAATCTACCATGAGGATTAATCGCACCATGTCTTAGGCAACTAGATGCTTTCCCTGCTGGAGTTAAACAACTACTTATTAATTTATCTTTTACAATATATTTTTCAATACCATTAGATATTATTTCTTTACTATGCATATCAACCGTTTGGTATTCACAATTATTTACTTTTCCTTTTATATTAGGAATTGATGAATATAGTCTAAATCTATAACTATCATATAATTTAATCCCCTCTACTTTTTCGGTTAAAGGTTCACCTTTATGAACAAAATTTAACTTTTCTAGGTTATCTGCGATATTATAATTATTTGGAAGCAAAGCATAGGAAATAGAGTCTACCATATTCTTTACTCGTGTAAGTGTTATTTTAATATTTCTTTGTTCATATAGTAAATTAAAACACGCAAAAAAGGCATTTATTGTATATTCTTCTTTAGTAGATGCTATATCAATAATATCTAATAATAATGGTTTAATTTTTTCTACATAATCAGTTGGTTTTTCATCTAATTTTTTTGTAATATCAACTAATTTAGCAAAATCTTTATTTATTATTTTTTTAGTTAAATCATATCCTAATATGTTAAGAGCAGTTATTATAAACAACTCTTCATTATAATTATTTATTTCTGATGTTTTGTGATATAGACTTAATAGTTCTAAATAGTGTTTAGCATTATAGTTTCTAATTAGTTCAAAAGGGAGATTAATGTCTAAATTAAGTTTATTTGTTTTATAATAGTGATAAAGTGATTTCTTATTATCTATTGCTAATATGTTAGAGCTATTTCTACAGTTGATGATTCTTTGGAATAATGCTTCTAAAATATTTATATCTTCTTTACTTATTTTATCTTTATAATTAGATATAAATGTTTTAAAAAAGATTTGAAAGCATTTTAGATATAGCGAACTTTGTTTTCTTTCTATTGATGATAATTTTTCTATTTCATTTAAAGCTTTTATATATGATAAAGAAAACAAATCTTCTGGTATGTCATTATTAATATCATAATCTTCAGAATTAGCACGAAATACCATATACACCATATTATATAGATATGATAGTACTGAACGATTTTTTAAGTAGTGACTTTTGTTTTTTAATGTTTCCATTATTTTTTCTAATTTTTCTTTTGTATTAATTATTTTATATAAGCTTTGCATATTATATTCTTCATTATTTTTTTTCTCATAAAATACAATTAAAAATCTTAATATTTCTTCCTGACTAATTTCTTGACTTAAGGCCATATTAAATACAGTTGTTAACTCATCAAAACTCATATAATTTAAATAAACTGTATCATATTTAATAACTTCATTACTATACATGCTTGTAGAACGAATCTCATTAAAAAATAATTGATACATAGGAAAAGTGATAATTTCATTAAAGTTACCAATTTCTATTTTATAATTATTTTTTCTAAAATAGGGATCAATTTTATCTAAAACATCTTCTATTATTTCAGCATCTTCTGGAAAAAAATCTTCAATAAAAATAGTTTTTTCTAACCTTTCTTTAAAATAAGTATAATGTTTTTTAGCATATTTTATAAAAGACTCTCTTATATTTATTTTAAATAATACATTAAATTTATCATCATTACCCAAGTCTTTATCATATAGCTCTATAATTTTATCAAAATAATTATATTCAATTTCTTTATTTTTACGATAGTAATTATTAATACTATCAAATAATGACATTATATCTTTTATACTTAAATTAGGTTTAGTTTCTATAACTTCTCTTATTGTGTTAGGTAAATCCTCATATGGTATGTTATTAAACATCGCTGGTTTTAGAAGATCATCAAATAGCATTAGTTCAAGATTTTTATCTTTTAACATTTTGATACTTCCTTTTTTTGTTATTCTTGCTTTCCCTATTTGCATTCGGCTCAAATAAAACTAATAATTCTTCATCAGTAAAAATTTCAATTGCTTTAAGCTGCTGTAATTTCTCTTTTATATTTTCTAAAATGTTTTGCTTACTATTTTCTATTTCAATTGATGTCTCGTTTGTTAATGAGAGAATATCTTCTAAAGTCATATTACTATAATCTATATTTTCTAATTTTTTAGTGCTAACTTCAATTATCTTTAACTCTTTTATAGCATTAATAATAGAAATATTATTTTTTAGTTCTTCTATTTTCTTTAGAAATAATTCTTCTTTTTTATTGATTTCTTCTATTAATCTTTCTTTATCATTAATTCCATCTATATCTTTTTTTACTGGTTCTATTTCATTTATTGTTTTTATATTATTTATTTTATTATTGATATTTTGTATTAATTCATCATATTGTGATTTAATATTATTAAGTGCTTGTAATTCTTCTTCATACCCTAAAATTGTTAGTACTTTTATTAAATTATTAATATCTTTATAATTAGGATTTTCTTTTATCAATTTTAAATAATTATTAATAATTTCTTTTAGCAGTTTATCTAGCTTTGTTCTTAACTTTATAAGACTTTCTTTATCTTTTAAAGATATATCTTCTTCTATATAAGATGTTATATCTTTTTTATTATTTAATATACTTTGATAATTTAATAAGACATAGTCAATGTTTGCATTAGATAGTAATTCTTCTAATTCTAATTTTAAATTATCTACTTGTTCTATTCTCTTACTCTTATCTAAACTTTCTAATTTTCTTCTTACAAGTCTTGATATCTCATCTTCTTCTCTTACAAGTCTATCATACCAAGTTTTATTCTTATCTCGTTCAGCTTCTTTCTTATATTCTAATAGGGCTTCGTAGATATTTCTTTCATTATTATCTTTACATAAAATGTCATATTCATCGCCTAAGGTATTAATCAAGATTGAGGTGTCTCCAGTATATGTTTCACTAGCAAGTGCAGTATGAATTATGCTATCATTATCATTATCTTTGATATTAACATCAAAACTATATTTTTTAGCTAAAGAAATTAATTTAATAATAAATTCAGTTGAATATGAGTAATCTTCTTCATTTTCTGTATACCCATAAAGCGCTAAATGGATAAAACTGTAACCTGTAACTTCGCCTTTTAAGTTAACATCAACGTCACATTGTAACAATGTATCTATAAATTTTAGTACTTTATCTTCGGGAAATTTATTTTGAACAGCAGCATGTAATAGTCCTCCATAATCATTTATTTCTTTTATATTTTTAAAATGTTTTTTGACATTTTCAGGTGTAATTTCATTTAATTTGTATTTCTCGAAAAAAGTATTAACTTTTATATTAATATCTGTTTCCAAAATAATCACTCCTTATGCTCATAAATTGCTCTTATACTATCATATTAAAATAGTTTTATCAACAAAAAATAACTATTTCTAGTTATTAGTTTTCCACAAATTTGTGGATTATTGGTTTTCTTTTTTATCAACAATACCTTCAATACTTCCTATCTTTCTTTTAGATAAAACCTTGTCTTTATCAATCTTGGATAAACCTCTTATATATTTTTCATCATTTATTCTACTCTTTAACTTTTCTATTTCAAATTCATAATTTTTTATTTTTTCTTCATACTCTTCTATTCTCTTTTTAGAGTCACTTACTATTTGTTGACAACTTTCTTTATAATCTTTTTCATTTATTGCTTTTACTTTATCTCTTAAACTTCTTAAAAACTCAAGCCACAAATAACTTTTTATATATTCTTCTTTATTAGGATTATTATTATATATACTTATTTTCTTATCATCTGTCTTATATTTTGTACCATTGACTTCAAAAATGTTGGTATTAAAACTTGTTTCTGTTACTGAAGCTTGTTGATAATCTAAAGATAATATCGAGCTTGATTTAAATTCACTATTAGATATATTTAGTTTTTTAGTTCTTACAAAGAAATCAAAAAATGTATCTATAACAGCAGAAGATATAATTACTTTTTCTGCTTCGATTTCTGTATTAGCTTCTTTTAAATCTCCACTTATAAATACAGTACCTGCTTTTATTTTCATATCCATATCTATTTCATTATTTTCTTTTAGAGCGAATGATTTGTTATTAATTCCTTTTATATATGTAGCATTAACATTTGTTAAATAAACTTTACCATTTTCCACAAATAATTTACTAAATCCACAGTTTCTAAATATTACTTTTGTATCAGTATTTTTTACTTTTAAATAAAGTGCATAATCTAGATAACAGTTTTCAAAAATTATCTCTTCTATATTTTCTTCTAAACATTCAAAATATAGTATGTTAAGTATATCTTCTTGTTTTAGTTTTTCAACTCGTTTTTTGTCTTTATATTTTATATAAATTCTGCTCTTGTCTTTTTCTCTCATATAAATAGTTCTCCTTTTTTATCATTATAATATCTCTAAAAACATTCATTGTCAAAAAAAATAACCATTAATGGTTATTAATATCCTGTAACTTCACTTAATTTGTATGACGCAACTTGACTCCCATCACTATCACATGTAGCTTTGAATTTCCAACTTCCATAAGAATCAAGACTCATATTATAATCTCCACAAGTCCCTATGGTATTTCCTGTACTATCGTAAGCAGTGAAAGTTATTGATACATAAGACAAGTCTTTGTTAGAATTATTTTTTACATATCCTTCAATGTAGTATAATCCTAGAAGATCATCAACATAGCCATAATGACCATCTTCTAAAGATAAATTAATTTTTTCTTTTATAGTTGAATTAGTGTAGTCAATGGAATAATCAAAATCATCACTATCAGTCCATATTCCATTTAATATAGCAATAGCAAAGAGAAAGACTAAACCTATTAATACCCCTTGAAAAATTGTTAAAGCTGAACTTTTTTGACTTCTTTTACAGTAAGGACAAACTTTAGCATTTTTATCTATTTCTTCCCTACAATACTTACATTTCTTCATTTTACTTCTCACCTATTTTAATTATAATAGTTTTTTGCATTAGTGTAAAGTATTAGTCTACATATATTTTTTCTTTTTTTTGACATAATAATAGTGGTGATTATCTTGGAAATATCTAAAGAAGAATTATATACATTAATTGCTAGAAATATTAAAAAGTATAGAAAAGAGAAAGGTATTACTCAAGCTGTTTTAGCAGAAGAAGTAGGCGTTTCTCATGAATTTATTAGACGTATTGAATCAAAAAAAGGTATCAAAACTTTTTCTGTTGATACCCTTTATAGAATTTCTCTTGCTTTAGATATAGATATTTCTAAATTGTTTGAAAGTGATTAAACTTTTTATATTAAGTTATTACCAGTCATTTCATCTGGTTTTTCTATATCCATATATTTTAGGATTGTAGGAGCGATATCTCCTAGTTTACCTGTTTTAATTTCTTTTATATTATGGTCTGTAATAATAAATGGTACAGGACTAGTGGTGTGAGCAGTTATTACTTCTCCTTTATCATCTTCCATAATTTCAGAGTTACCATGATCTGCTGTTACAAACATAGTAAAGCCTTTTTCTTTACTTGCTTCATATAGTCTTCCCACATTTTCATTAACTGCTTTAACAGCTTCTACAACCTTATCAAATTTACCAGTATGTCCTACCATATCACAGTTAGCAAAGTTTAGAATGATTAAATCATATTTATCCATAACTTCTATTAGTTTATCTGTTACTTCATAAGCACTCATAGCAGGATACATATCATAAGTTGCTACATCTTTTCTTGGAACAATTATTTTATCTGTATTAGGAATATCTTTTTCTTCTCCTCCATCAAAGAAATATGTAACATGAGGATATTTACTAGCTTCTGCTATTCTTAGAATCTTTAATCCAATGGACGCCCCATACTCTCCTAAAGTATTAGTTAAATGAAGTGGTGGGAAAGCAGGAGTTGCAATAACAGTATGTTCTGGAGTCATCATAGTAACTAGTTTTACATTTTTAAAATCTACTCTTGGGAACTCTTTAAAGTCTTTATTTGTTAGAGCGGTGAAAGTTTGCGTAATACGGTCTGGTCTAAAGTTAAGCATTACCATACCATCATTTTCTTTTAAAGTTCCTTCATCTATTAATTTAGCAGGAACAATGAACTCATCCATAATATTTTCTTTATATGAATCTTCTATATAATCTTTATATGAATCAATTTTTACTCCTTCTCCATGTACTAATAAATCATAATACTTTTTAGTAACGTTCCACATTCTTTCTCTATCCATAGAATAATATCTTCCAGAGATATCTGCTAGTTTACCAAAGCCTAGTTCATTAAGCTTATTTGTTAAAGAATCTAGAAAGGTAAGAGCGACATCTGGAAGGGTATCTCTACCATCTAGAAATGCATGAACATAGACATTATGAAAGTTTTCTTTTTTACATAAATCTAACATTGCAAAGAAGTGATTAATATGAGAATGAACTCCTCCATCACTTAATAGTCCAAATAAATGTAGAGATGAATTATTTTCTTTACAGTGGTTTATTATATCTAATAGAACTTCATTTTTAAAGAAACTACCATCTTCTATAGCATGATTAATTTGCATAAGAGGTTGATCAACAACACGTCCTGCTCCTATATTTAAATGTCCTACTTCACTATTACCCATTTGTCCTGCAGGAAGTCCTACTGCTTCACCACTTGCTTCCAAAGTAGTATGAGGATATTCTTTCCATAGATTTATTATATTTGCTGGATGAGCTTTAATTATAGCATTACCTTTCTTTTCTTCTCTATATCCAAAACCATCTATTATTGTTAATAATACTTTTTTCATTTTTCACTCTCCTAATATAATTGTTCATTTAAACAGAATATTGCATATATTGGTAAGTATCTAACATTTTTCTTAATCATAAAATTATTTTCTGTAATACGGTAAGCATCTGTTACAATATATTTTTTCATAAAGACTGATAAACTCTTTACTTTAGAGCCTTGTTTAGTAGCAAGTTCTAGAGGAATAATCTTACCCATTCTATTTTGAATAACAAAGCTAACTTCTGCTTTTCCTTCTGATTGATAATAGTATAGAGAATAACCTGCTTCTACTAGAGTATGAGCGATATGATTTTCATATAAAGCTTGTTTTATATTATCATCTACTTTTAATCTATTTTTAGTTAAGTTATATCTCATACTTAAAAGCCCATCATCTGGTAGATATAGTTTAAAACTATCAAGTTCTCTACAACTAGATAAAGGTGACTTTGCAACTCTTATTTTATATGAACGATATACTAATTGATTAGTTACTAAGTAATTGATAGAATTCTCATATTCTTTAGCACGTCTACCATATCCTAGAACACCATATTGGAACTTTTTATTTTCTTTTTCTAGTTGTTTAGGAATACTTTCCATTACTTCAATACCACGTTCAATATCTATTAAGTTTTCACTATTTAGTAGTTCACTTTTATTAATATCAAAAACTCTTTCTTTAATACTATCTAAATAACCATAGTGACGTTTATTGGCATAGGCATCTACTACTTCAGGGAGTCCTCCTGTTATTAAATAATCATAGAAATAATCTAAGGCTTTAGTATGAACACTACAACTTCTATGATTATCATAAGCATATCTTATTTTTTCTGCTACTTCTTTTTCACCTATAGCCCAAAGAAATTCTTCATAATCCATTTCTGTCATTATCTTATATTGAAATTCTTCTCCTCTAAATTTTAATAGGGAATCTCTACTTGAGGTTATAGCAATAACGTGATAATCATTCTTATCAAAACCAAATAGCTTTATTCCTTTAATTATGTCTTCATCTGTAACATTATCAAAAATTAATAGGGTATCATTTTTTACAACAGGAACTTCACATATAATGCTTAAAGCCTCTGCTAGTCTTGTAATAGATCTTTCTTTTTTAAATAAGTCTTTTAAGAGTGCATTATGATCAGTATTAAAGTAAGCGACATGCTGATAGTTTTGTTTACCAAAGTCTAAAGATGTATAAGTTTTGCCTACTTGTCTTGTACCAATAATTAATAATGGTTTTCTTATTAAATCATTTTTCCATTTTAATAAAAATTTATTAATTTTTCGTTCCATTTAGTGTAGTCACCTCCCACATCTTCTAATATAAGTATATATTT
>CALVUV010000039.1 GCA_944363685.1 uncultured Bacilli bacterium | reverse complement strand
TCTTATGAAGAGTTAAGAGAAATAGCAGGAGATGATAAGGAGGCATTAAAGATTGTGAATGAATTAGAAAGACTAGGGATTGATGATGAATTTGGATTAGTTTATGACAATGAGGCAATGCAGAAAAGAATGATTAATACCGCTCGTAATTGGGGATATGATGATGGTAAAGCAGATGGTGCTAAAACTAAAGAAATTGAAATTGCTAAAAATTTTCTTAAAGATGGTATACCTATAGAAGTAATATCTAAAAACACAGGTTTAAGTGTAGAAGAGTTAGAAGAACTAGAGAAAGAAGTTTAAACACTTCTTTCTTTTAGTAATTTATGTAAAATATTGTTTAGACTCTTGTAAATAAGAACTTTTTAAATTATTATTTAATTAAGGTGATAACAATGATAATAGATATAATTAATAAGAAAGCTAATAAATATGAATTAACTAAAGAAGAACTAGAAACTATTTTTATAGGATACTTAAAAGATGAGGTAAAAGATTATCAGATGAGTGCTTTTTTAATGGCTATATGTATTAATGATATGAGTGATAGTGAAGTATTCGCTCTAACTGATATTTTTATTAAAAGTGGAGATGTCTTAGATTTAAGTTTTATAGATGGAATAAAAGTAGATAAACATTCAACAGGTGGCGTAGGAGATAAAACAACTCTAATAGTAGCACCCTTAGTAGCAAGTTGTAACGTACCAGTTATTAAAATGAGTGGAAGAGGTTTAGGTTATACTGGTGGTACAATTGATAAATTAGAATCAATACCTGGCTTTAATGTAAATCTAACTGAAGAAGAAATAAAAAAACAAGCAAGTGATATTGGTATAGTTATAACAAGTCAGACTAGAGATTTAACACCACTTGATAAAAAAGTATATGCTCTTCGAGATGTAACTGCAACAACAAACTCTATTCCTTTAATCGCTAGTAGTATTATGAGTAAAAAAATAGCAGGAGGAGCAGATAAAATAGTTATAGATATCAAAGTAGGTAATGGAGCTTTAATAAAAACAGAAGAAGAAGCTAAAAGATTAGAAAGCTTATTAATTAAAATAGGTTCATACTATCAAAAAGAAGTAAAAACAGTTATATCAGATATGAATAGACCATTAGGACATAATATAGGTAATAGATTAGAAGTGTTAGAAGCATTAGATGTATTAGAAAACAAAGAAAAAGGAAAATTATATGACCTATCAATAGAACTTGCTAGTAAAATGGTTTCTCTTGGTAAAGAAATAAGTGAAAGTGATGCCAGAAAAGAAGTTATAGAGAACTTAGAAAATGGTAAAGCTTTAAATAAATTTAAAGAATTTGTTAAATATCAAAATGGTAATATAGAAAATCTAAGTATAGATGCTAAAGTTTATAATATAAAAGCGAATAGAGAGGGAGTTTTAAAAGATATAAATGCTTTAAACATTGCTAAACTATGTGAATACTTAGGAGCAGGAAGAAAGAATAAAGATGATAAAATAGATTATAATGCTGGAATTATTATAAAAAAAGAAATAGGTGAAGAAGTAAAAGAAGGAGATATTTTAGCAAGTATATATACAAATATTGACAATCCAATATTTAATCTTGAAAGAATATTTGAAATTTTTTAAACTATATGTTAATATTAATTTAATAGAATAAGAAAGAAGTGATTTTAGATGATGAAAATGAAAAATTATACTAGCACCCGTTTACAATATGTTACCTGGGGGGGGGGCATTTAACCCTAATCTAAGTAATAAAATTACTTTCTTTCATAATGTAAAAGAATAGAGTAGGAATATTCTATTCTTTTTTTGTGTTATAGAAGGAGGTAATCATGAAAAAATTATTAAGTTTTAGTTTTAGTAAGATATATATAATTGTTATGATATTAATAAGTTTATTAGTAGTAGGAAGTTATTTCTCTTATGCAATGTTTACAGTAAGTAAAGAAAGAAGTAATGCCATTAGTATTGTTACTGGTAACTTAATATATGATTTAACTGTAGATGGAGAAGATATAGAGAGTTTAGTTGTACCAGCAGGAACTACAAAAGTATTTACAGTAACACTCTCTAATCCCAATAACAGAATAGCACGATTTAACTTTTACTATTTAGGAACATTACCTGATGGTGTAAGTACAGGTTATTCTTTATTAAACTATGGAATGGTGACACCAGTAGAAACAGGTATAAACTTAGAAAAAGAAGGAACAAGTGGTTCTAGTAATACTTATAGAATAGTAGTAGTAAATGATAATGAGAATGAAATAACTATAAACTTAGGAGTAAGTGTAGGACTAGATTATAATAATTTAACACTACCAAGTAATGGCCATTTATTTGAACCGGTTAAAAAAGGACCAGTAGGAGATGTAGTAGTAACAAATCCTGGAGAAAACGGAAGTACCTATGATGATGAAGTAGATACCTTCTTAACAGGAGAGGAACCAGATAATTATATATGGTATAGTGGAAAGTTATGGAGAGCAGTAAGTGTTAATGATGAAGATAATACAGTTAAATTAGTTACTCAATGGAATATAAGTGCCATCCCATATGATAATGATAGTAGTAGTTTTGAAGGTAGTTATATGGAGGAATGGTTAAATGATACAAGTGTAGATGGTTTTTTATATAATTTAAGAGACCATGAAAATTTTTTAGTGACAGATTATAAATGGAATGCTACAATGATGACAACTACAGATATGCCACCTGAAAAAACAATGGTAACTAGTGCAGCAGGTCTTTTAAATTTTTATGAATATAGCATTTGTGGTGGATTGAATAGCTATTTAAATAATAAACTTAGTTTTTGGTTTATAACTCCATATGATAATATTATGGTAAGAACTCAATCTGCAAATGGAAAAATTGAAAATAGAGAGGTTTCTAGCGACTTATTTGCAGGTGGTATTAGGCCAACAATAGTATTAAAAAGTAATATAGAAATAGAAGAAGGAAATGGTACAGAAGATAATCCATATAGATTAAAAGGAGATAATGATAAAGATTTAAATGGAGTAAAACTTAATACAAGATATAGTGGTGAATACATTAGTTTTGGTAATGAACCTAATAGTTTATATAGAATAGTAAGTCATGAAATAGAAGGACTAACAAAAGTAACTAATTCTACTTTTTTAAAGTCTGGTGAAAATGCTATAATAACTTCTTTTGGTAGTAGTCCAAATTTTTCTGTAACAAGTACTATAGGATCATTTTTAAATGGAGAATACTTAAATAATTATTTAACAGAAGAAAATAAAGAAATGGTTTCTAATTCTACATTATGGTATTTGGGAAAAGTTACAGGTAGTGCTAGTTATAAGTTAGCCAAATATAGAGACATTAATAATAATGTTTTAACAACAGATGTAACAAATGCTTCAATTGGTTTACTAAGGTTAGGTGAATTAATGGCTGGTCAGATGGATAAAGTCACTAATTCAATTTGTTTGTTAACTCCTAGGGACTCTTCTTTAATAAGAATGATTGATATTCATGGTAATGCAGGTTATTCTTGGCCAACAGGTTCATATACAATGAGACCAACTCTAAATCTAAAAGAAAATGTCCATATAACAGGAGGAACAGGAACAAAAGAAGATCCATTTACAATAGAGTCTGGTATATCTATAAAATATTCTGCACATAATTCTGATATTGGCTGGCAAGATTATGAAAGTGATGATAATATATCAGGAACATCAGGAGAGGGTAAGAATTTAGAAGCGATAAAAATAACAATGAATGATTCTAAAGGCTTAAGTGGTGATGTAGAATATAGAGTCCATGTTAAAACAGATGGTTGGAAAAGTTATGTAAAAAATGATGAGATAGCAGGAACAACTGGAGAAAATAAAGGAATAGAAGCAATACAGATAAGATTAACAGGAGAACTATCAGAACAATATGATATTTATTATAATGTTTATATAGTAGGAACAGGTTGGCAAGGATATAAGAAGAATGATGAAGTTGCAGGTACAACAGGTGCTAATAAAAGAATAGAAGCTATTAGAATTAAGTTAGTAGAGAAAAGTTAAAAGTAAAAAATATACATAATTATTTACACTAAATTAGTTAATCTAAAAAGAAAGTTTGAATTTTCTTGAAAAAAGATTTTCTATTTGCTATACTCTATATAAGGTAAGGTGATTATATATGAGTTCTAATAAAATGAGTTCACGTGCTCAAGTTAAAAAAACAAAGAACCAAAAAGTAACTGATAAAACAGATAAAGCTATGGGAGATATTAAAAAAATAGGTATTGTTTCTTGTTGTTTAATTGCTATATTAATAGTAATAGGCTTATTCATTGATACTGATGAAAGTTATGCAGCAGGATTTTTAGAGCAATTACCTAGTAGTTTCGAATCAAACGTAAACGAATACAATGGTGGTTCACCAGGAATTGGTAGTATGCATACACTAATTGGTGCAGATACAAGTAATCCTATAGCATTACCATGGGAGTTCTATGGTACAGATGTAACAACTGGAGAAAGATTAAGCTTTATATATTGTGTAGATAGAAGTAAAGGTATGGCAAGTGGTCATATATATACAAAAGGTGACTCTGTTAAAGATAATATTATAATTAATGATGCCGGAATTGCAAAAAGTTATCCAGGATTAATTTATATCTTACAAAATGACAATATTGTAGGAGAAGGAGATGCTAACATTCCTGCAGGAGATAATGCTAACTATGTTAATTATTATATAACTCAAGTAGCAATTTGGTACTATCTTGACGAAGTAAATGGATATGATGCTGATTCAGAATATAGAAACTTTACTAGTGAAGAAAAAGCTGTAATAGATGCTGACCAATCATTCTATGCTAATAAAGTTAGAGAATTAGTTACAGGTGCATTAAGTTATCAAGCACCAACAGATGATACTGCTAGTAAAGATGTAATTATTGATACTAATAGTATAACTTATAATATGTATAATGATTATGTTGAAACAAGTGTAATTAAACCAATTAGTAGTAATACTTCATTTGAAAGTTATAGTGTTCAATTAAGTGGAAATATTAATAACGTTCAAATAGTAGATGAAAATGGTAACCCTATTACTGGTACAATAGAAGCAAGCAAAGGTTTCAAAGTAAGAGTACCTGTTAGTGCACTTCAAAACAATACATTTACTTTACCACTAACTATTGTAGGATACTTTGCAAATGGTTATGATGCTTATATTTATAATCCAGATGATAGTAATGCTCAAAAAGCTTTATTAGGTATTATTGAAAGACCATCAACTCCAACTTCAATTACGTTACAAGTACCTACAATTAATGTACCTAATACAGCTAGTAATTCATTCTTAGTATATGGAATTGGTGCTTTAGTTGTAATCGTTGGTATTATCTTAATAATTGTGGCTAATAGAAAACCAAAGAATGCAAAGAGATAAAAGAGACATAAAAAGCCAACTCTATAAAGTTGGCTTTTTAATCCTTATTATAGGAATACTTATTTTTTTTAGTACACCTTTAATGAAAATTAGAGGTGAAGTATTTGAAGAAATGCGTTTAGCCATCTTTCAAAAAAACATTAATAAAGATAATACTACTATTAGTAATATAAATACAGAAAATCTAGAGGTAACAGAAGATGAAAGTAAACAAAAAGAAACAGAAATAAAAAAAGCTAATTATAGTTACATAGGAGAATTATATATTCCTGATATAAAACTACGAAAAGGTTTTGTTTCTAAAGACTCAAGATATAATAATATTGAATATAATGTAACTATCGCAGATGTTGCCGATTATCCTGATGTTCCTATGGGAAACTTTATCCTAATGGCTCATTCAGGTAATGCCTATATCTCATTCTTTGATAAATTATATAAACTACAAATAGGTGCAACTGCCTCTATCAGTTATAATGCTGTTACATATAATTACCGTTTAGTAAATATTTATAATCAAGCCAAAACAGGTACAGTAGCAATATACCGTGATGTTACAAAAAAAACATTAACCCTAATAACCTGTACTCATAATGACGATTATAATCAAACTGTATATATTTTTGAAGAAATATAAGAATAAAAAGGAGAATAAATATGGATTTAAGTTTTATTGATAAATTACTGACGTTACTAAAACTACCAGTTTCATCATTTTTAATGATTGAAATACTTTTAATATTTATTCTTACCTTTATTTTCTTAGTCTATAATGAAAAAAGAAAAAATAAAAAAGTAAAAATAACTATAGTAAGTTTAATAATTTTCTTTACAAGTCTATTAATATTTTACTTTAGTGAAGATATGTTAACAGTTTTAACAGAAATAATTAGAAATATAATGAGATGTTTCTATTTCCCTAATATTATATTCTATATTATCACTGTAATAATATCTTTAATAATATTAATTTACCATATAATTAATACTAAACTAACAAAGAAAAATAAAATAATAACATATTCTTTAACTCTAATTCATTTACTCCTATTTACATACTACATTTCTTTAGCTATTACTAACAACATTAACCTAACTAATACTGCTAATATCTATGAAATAGATGAATTATTTGTAATTACACTATCTAGTCAAATAATATTTATCATTCTTATTATTTACAAAATAACCTATCATTTTTGTTATATTAGACACGAAAAATTGAAAAATAAATAATAAAATGCTATAATGTCTAGGAAGTGAGGTAATTATGAAAAAGAAACTAATTAAACTCAAAGATAAATTAATAAAAAATTTAAAGAGAATAAAAACAGAAAAACTAATAAGTAATTATTTTAAAGATAATAAACTTTTTATTGTCTATGTTTTAGTATGTGTAATAAATTCTACTTTACTTAGATTTTTTACAATGCCAACAATGGAGAATTATTTATCTTTTAAAGCTATAATAGCAGATACTGCAGTTGTAACTATAATAGGATCTTTCTCCTATTTATTTAAAGCAAAGAAAAGATATACATACTTATTAGTTTGTGCTATTATTTTCACAGCAATATGTACAATAAATTCAGCTTATTATACTTTCTACACATCATTTGCAAGTGTTTCTATGCTATCACTTACACAATATATTGGAGAAGTAGGAGATGCTGTTGTAGAAAATGTTTTACAGATTAAAGATTTAGTATATATATTACCATTAGGTTTCTTTATTTATTACTATCATCGTCTTAATAAAAGGAATAATTATAAACACTATACTAAAGAGACAAGACTAAAGAAATTTAAACATACCATTATTGGTGGTGGACTAATTCTTTTAGTATTTATATTATCATTATCATCTCTTGAAATAAGTAGATTTGTTAAACAATGGAATCGTGAATATATTGTTATGCGTTTTGGTATTTATATGTACCAGGGAAATGATATAATCACTAGTATTCAACCTAAAATATCAGCTATGTTTGGTTATGATGATGCTAAAAAAGAATTTACTGAATACTATAAAGATCGTTCTGATGAACAAGATTATAAAAATGAATATACCAATATTTTTGAAGGTCGCAATGTAATTGTTATACATGCAGAAAGTATGCAAGGAATTGCAATAAACAGAACATTTAATGGAGAAGAAGTAACACCTAATTTAAATAAAATGATTAAAGAAGGATTATACTTTGATAACTTCTATTCCCAAGTAAGCGTTGGAACAAGTAGTGATACTGAGCTAACTTATAATACAAGTTTAATGCCAACTCAAAATGGTACTGCTTTTGTAAGTTACTTTGATAGAACTTATATATCAATACCATCACTATTAAAAGAAAAAGGCTACTATACATTTAGTATGCATGCTAATAATGCTGACTTTTGGAATAGAAGAGCAATGCATGAATCTCTAGGTTATGATAAATTCTATAGTAAAGAAACATACAAAGTAGATGATGAAAATGTTATTGGTCTAGGTTTATCAGATAAAGAATTCTTTGCTCAATCAGTAGAAAAAATAAAGAAAATAAGCGAAGATAATGATAAATTCTATAGTTATATAATAACACTTACTAATCATACACCATTCTCTGATACTGATAAATATGGAGAGTTCCCTGTTACCATGAAAACAACCATAACTAATGAAGATGGTACTACTGAAGAAATTGAAGCTCCATATCTAGAAGGAACTAAACTAGGTAATTACTTCAAATCAGTTCATTATGCAGATGAAGCTTTAGGAGAATTCTTTACCAAAATGGATAAAGAAGGACTTTTAGATAATACTGTAGTTGTTATTTTTGGAGATCATGATGCAAGACTACCAAGAAGTGAATTTAATTTAATGTATAATTATGATCCAGCAACAGATGATGTTAAAGATGAAGAGGACCCAACTTATGTAGAATATGATAGCTTTGATTATGAATTAGACCGTAAAGTACCACTTATAATTTGGACAAAAGATGGTGCAGCAAAAGGAAAAGTAGACTATACTATGGGGATGTATGATTTAATGCCTACTCTTGGTAATATGTTAGGATTTTATAATAAATATGCTTTAGGACATGATATTTTTGAAACTAAAAATGATAATATTGTAGTATTCCCTAATGGTAACTGGGTAACAAATAAAATGTATTATAATAGTCAAAAAGGAGAATATAAACTACTTAAAGACGAAATAATAGATGAAAACTATATTGAAAAAAATAATGAGTATACAGAACAACTATTAGATATATCTAATAAAGCAATTGTATTTGATTTATTTAATCCTAATAGTGAAGAAAATGCCAATAATGGTAATAACGGTAATAACGGTAAAGCTGTATCTAAAGAAAACTAGAAAGGAGCAATTATGAAATTAAAGAAGAAAGTAAAAGTAATATTAATAATAGCCATTATTTTAATAGTAGCAGGATTAGGATTCCTTGCATATGAAAGCTTTAAGCCTAAAGCTGCAAAAACAGCAACTGTAGAAAATGAAATACCTGAATATGGATATACTTTAAAATCTACAAGGAATGATAGATATAAACAGATGTTTCAAGAATTAAAAGATATTCTAAGTGAGGATGAAGTAGATGAAAAAGCATATCTTGAACAAATAAGTAAAATGTTTATAATGGATTTCTATACTTTAGATGATAAACTTGCTAATACAGATGTAGGAGGAATAGATTTTCTTCATACTAATGCTAAAACTAATTTTCTAGAAAAGAGTGAAGATACAGTTTATAAGTATTTAGAAAGTGATATTTACGATAATAGAGAACAAACATTACCAGAAGTTACAGATGTAACAGTTGAAACAATTGAAAATATAGAGTATACTATAGGAACAGATTTTACTGATGATAATGCTTATCAAGTAGAAGTTTCTATTAAATATAAAGAAGATATGGATTATCCTACTAAAGCTACACTTATCTTTGTACATGAAGATAATAAACTATCTCTAGTAGAAGTAAATTAATATCTTCTTTTTCTTTAAAATGGAGTGATGAATATGGAAAGATTACAAAAAGTAATAGCAAATGCAGGAATTACATCAAGACGTAAAGCAGAGGAATTAATTAAAGAGGGTAGAGTAACAGTTAATGGTGTTAAAGTAACTGAACTTGGTACTAAAGTGACTAATAAAGATATAATTAAAGTAGATGGAAAACATATAGAAAAAGAAAAAAAAGTTTATTACTTACTTAATAAACCAAGAGGTATTATTACTAGTGCTAATGATGATAAAGAAAGGAAAACTGTAGTTGACTTAATACCGTGTCATGAAAGAATTTATCCAGTAGGTAGACTTGATTATGATACAACAGGAGTATTACTACTTACTAATGATGGAGAATTTGCAAATATACTTATGCATCCAAATGATTTGGTAGAGAAAGTATATATTGTTAAAGTAAAAGGTATTATTAAAGGAGATGCCATTAATACTATTAAAAATGGTATAACAGTAGAAGGAGTTTCTTATGAGAAAGCTAAAGTTAAGTTAAGAAAGACTGATTATAAGACTAATACATCTATGCTTATAGTAACAATACATGAAGGTCGTAATCATGAAGTCAAGAAAATATTTGAAGCAGTTGGTTTTCCTGTCTTAAAACTTAGAAGAGAAAGAGTTTTTATCTTTGATTTAAAAGGATTAAAGAGTGGAGAATATAGAAAACTAAACCCTAAAGAAGTAGCTATTGTCTATAGTTTGGCAAAAAAATAAGAGCATGTTGTTTGCTCTTTTTAATTTACTATTTTTCATGTCTCTAATCTATTTTGTCTTTCTCTTTCAAGTTCCTTTATAGATTTCTTAGGAGTAGGTAAATCTTCTGGCATAGTACCTCCTAATTTTTCGATAGTATCT
>CALVUV010000038.1 GCA_944363685.1 uncultured Bacilli bacterium | reverse complement strand
ATATTCCCAAAAAAATAATCAGTATTACAGGTAGTGGTCATTATTTTGTTGATAGTCGAAGACAGACACGAAGATTTAGTTATTATTTAAACGAAGGAACTGTAGAAGAAAAACATTTTTCTGTTTTGTTACCAAGATACAATAGAAAAGAAAAAACAACTGATATTATTGATGATAGTAGAAACTTTATAAATGGTTTTAAAGTAGTAGAAACTGCTAATAAAGAATATGCTTATGTAAGAGAAGAAGATAATACGCTATTACCATTTAGATATGATATTGCAACTGACTTTAATGAATATGGCTATGCTATGGTTGGTAAAGATGGAAAGGTGTCTTGGATTGATAAGAGTTTTAGATATCTTAATAGCGAATATGAAATGTTTAAAGAAGATAGTACAGAATTTAATGGCTTTTTAAGTGTAAGTAATTTTAGTAAAGGAGCTAATCCTTTATCTAAATTATGTAATATTGGCTATAATAATGAAGTTAGATATTTTACTACTGATGGTAAGATAAAAGAGTTTTCTTTATATGATGGAGAAATAATTAGAGATGGTGATTCTATCAAAAAGTTCTCATATTGTAGTACAGATTTTAATGATAAAGGCTATGCTACTGCAAATGAAGGCGATATTATTCTACTATCTAGTGGCTATTATTTATCTGTTAAAGATTTAATAAGAATTTGTGAAGAAAAAGGTTTTTTAGATACAATAAATAATGTAATAGAAAGACAAGAACAAGCTTATGTTAAGTTTTCAAAAGATGTAGAAAAAAATACTATGAACTTATCAGAAAATATTTCTAAAATTAATAAGTTAGAATCTGAATATAATATCTTAGGAGTAGAATCAATTAGAGATAGAATAATTTCTCAATATGGAAAAGATGTTTATAGAAGAATATATCAAGAAAATAAGAATGATAGAACTTTAGCAACTTTAGGTAATTATTTTATAACTTCTGATGTAATAGATTTAGAATTATTTCAAAGTTTACTTTCTAAACAAGGTATACCTTCATATATAGATTATGAGCAAAATATATTTCATTATAATGCCATTAATCATGTTAAAAAGAAAAAGTAATTTGGCTATATAAATACTTGTTGACTTTTTAACCCCTGCATTATTATAATGCGAAAAAGGAGGAATACTAAATGAATAAAATTAGTATGGAAGAATTAGAAGTTTTAATGAGCTATTTTGAAAAAATGGGAGAAGATATAAGTAAGTTTATAAAACTAGAAAAAATAACTGATGGACTATATAGAGGAGAAACTGAAACAGATTATTATTTTGGTGATACTAAAAGAGTTGAAATAAAATTTTTCAATAATAATAACTGTTGTGCTATAGAAAGAATTTCTAGAGATACACTTGAAAATGAAAATAAAAGTGGAAACATGGAAGAAAATATTACTGTAGAAATAAAATCAGATATATTTGTAAAAGAAAATGATAATGTTATTTGGACTAGTTATCGTGGTGATGAAGTATTTACATCTAATGACATTGTCTATAGCGGATATGCTACACATGATATTAATAATGATGATTATATAGCATTTAAAACAGATGGATATCCTCGTAGTCATATGGATCCAAAGCATATAACTATATCTTCTCAAGAAGTCAAAGTTGCTAAATTAAATGCTGAAACTTTATTTACAGATATTTCAGATTGTGATTTTAAATCACTAACTAATTCAAATACTGCTGTTAATGAGAAATCAAGTAAAAAGTTATGTAATATATAAAATTTAAGTCACACTATTTGGTGTGACTTTTATTGTTCTCCATTAAATAAGGATAATTTTAGTTGCTTGTAAAAATATAATGTTTATGATATTGTAAATACAGTAAGTATTAATAAAGTAAGATTTATTAGAATAAAAGGGAGTTGTAGTAATGAATAATGTTAAAGAAGATATATTTTTAGGAATTATTGTTTTATTATTTAGTATAGTTGTATTAATATTTTCTTTTACTATATCAAATAATGAATATACAACAAATTATAAAGAAACAACTGGCTATTTAATCGGTTATAATAAAGATACTCCTAATAAAGAGACATCTTATACCCTTATTTATTCCTATGTTGTAGATAATCATGAATATACGGTATCTTCTTCAATTACAACTGGTGTTTTGCCAAAAATGAATAGCACAAGAGTAATAAAATATAATCCTAATAATCCTAGCGAAGCTTTTATTCCATCATTATCATCAATATCACTTTTTACATTCTTAGGTATTTTTGGTATTGTTATATCCTTAATTGTAATTTCACATACGATTATTAAAAATATAACAGATATTAATCTTAAAAATAGATTAACTATAATTTTTAAAATTATAATAAGTTTAGTTGCTATCATCCTAGGTTTTACTATATCATATATAGTAACAGGATATTTCTCTTTAACTAAAATGTTTTCTTTCTATACAAATGATATCTTACCTTCACTTATAATGTCTATTGCCTTTATATTAACAGGTATAATAACTATAATAATAACATTAATTAATTATATTAAATCTAAAAGAACTTAGATATTCTAACTCTTTTTTTTTGACATATTATTTATTAGGTGATAAAAATGTTGTTTGATTTATTTGATAGTCTAAGAGGATTCTTTACTTTTACAGCCAGTTACTCTAATCAAGTCTTTAAAGAACCACTATCAAAAGAAGATGAAGAAAAATGTATTAAAAAGATGGTTGAAGGAGATAAAGAATCTCGTAATAAACTAATAGAACATAACCTTAGATTAGTCGCTCATATTGTCAAAAAGTTTGATTATAAAAACGTTGATCAAGATGACCTTATTAGTGTAGGTACAATTGGCCTTATTAAAGGCGTAGATACCTTTGTTCCAAATAAAGGGAATCGTCTTACAACTTACTGTGCTAAATGTATTCAAAATGAAATATTAATGTACTTTCGTGCTAATAACAAAAATAATAAAAATATCTCTTTAAATGAACCCGTTGGTTTTGATAAAGAAGGTAATGAAATATCAATCCTTGATGTCATAAAAGCACCACGTCCTGACTTTATAGAAGAAATAAATCTAAAAGATAATGTTAAATTATTAAATGACTATTTAAAAGTTTTAAGTAAAAGAGAAAGAGAAATTATAGTTAAAAGATATGGACTTGAAGGAAATGACTTATGGACTCAAAAACAAATCGCTGATAAGCTAAACATTTCTAGAAGTTATGTATCTCGTATTGAAAAACGTGCCTTAACTAAAATACTTAGAGAATTTATTAAAAATAATAAATATAATAACTTAGACTTTAATTAAATCATATTAAATAAAGAAGCGATAAAATTTATAATAAATGTTAAAACAACCATAGTTGTTAAGATAGAAAAAATACTAAAAGAAACTTTTAATAATACTTCTTTTTTTGACTTAATACCTAAAACTATATAGATGATACCAAAGATAATTACTAAAAAATTATCTATAAATAAAAAAGCATTATTAACATAATTAACTAAAAAATTATTAATTAAATCTATATTCCTTTCCTGATAAGTTAAATAAGTAAAATTTAAAAATGTAATAATCAAACTAATGAAAGTTAAAACTATTAAAACGTTTCTAACAATAATCTCTTTTTTCATACTTCCTCCTATTATTAAAAATATTATAATATAAACATTTCTTGGGTACAATAGTAATGTTGTTATTTATGTTATTAACTGTTATACTAATATTAGGAGATGTTAAAATGTTTAAAAGAAAAATTAAAGGAAGAAGAATTCCTAAAAGCGATATATTTATAAATACTATTGTTACTTTAGTACTTTGCCTTTTCATTTTTCTTTTTTTAGTTGTTCCAAAAGTTAGACTTAATGATTCTCTTAATAAAGTAATAAACATTAACTCATCCTATAATAATAAAGGAATAACAGTAGAGCAACTACTATTTAATAAATCTATAATTAGACCCGTTAATAAAATAGATACGAGCAAATCTTTAATTAATGAAGTTAATTACACCTACAAAGATAATATATTTACTTATCATATTAAACAAAATATTATAGTTAAAGATATAGAAAAACCTAAAATAATATTAAAAGGTAATACTGAAGAATATTATTGTCCTAATAGTAAATATAAAGAGTTAGGCTATAAAGCATATGATAATGTAGATAAAGATATAACAGACTCAGTAAAAATAAAAAAATATGATGATAAAATAGTTTATAGTGTTAAAGATAGTAGTGGTAATGAAAAAGAAGTTGTAAGATATATAAGAAAAGGTGATATAAAAAGCCCAACTATTACTTTAAATGGTGATAAAACAGTTTTTGTTCCTCTAAACGGTACTTATACTGAAGAAGGAGTTACAGTAGTAGATAATTGTGATAAAGATTTAACTAATAATATAAATATTACTAATATGATTGATACTACTAAAGTTGGAGATTATCAAGTAAAATATAAAGTTAAAGATAAAAGTAATAATAAAAGTACTATTACAAGAAATATAAAAGTAAGAGAAAGTTTAACCCCTAATACCATATATCTTACTTTTGATGATGGTCCAAGAGATGGTACTACTGATAAAATATTAGATATCTTAAAAGAGAAAAATGTTAAAGCAACCTTCTTTATAACTAGTAATGGAACTGACTCTTTAGTTAAAAGAATTGTTAATGAAGGACACTCTATTGGTATTCATACTGCATCTCATAGATATGATATTATTTATACATCTTTAGATAATTATTATAATGACTTAGAACAGGTACATAGTAGAATTTATAATCTTACAGGTATTGATACTAAATTACTTAGATTTCCAGGTGGATCTAGTAATACTATTTCTAAAAAATATAGTGAAGGTATTATGAGCACTTTAACTAAAGATGTTATTAATAAAGGCTATCAATATTATGATTGGAATGTAGATAGTACAGATGCTATTTATAATACCTCTAAAGATGATATATATAATAATACTATAAGTAGTATATCTCATGATAAATACAATGTTATTTTAATGCATGATACTAAAAACAAAACAGTAGAGGCACTTCCTATGATTATTGACTATGCTAAGAGTAATGGTTATACTTTTAAAAGTATAGATATTAATACTATGCCTTTAATGCAAAGAGTAAATAACTAGATTAATCTTTTAAAATGTTATATACTAATATAAAGGAGTAAAACTATGAAATATTTACCAGATATTTATAAAAAGAATATTTTTGATGTTAATTATAAAAAACTAAAAGATAAAGGTATTAAATGCTTAATATTTGATTTAGATAATACTTTAACTAAGATAGATAGTTTAGAAGTAGATAAAAAAACTTTAAAATTAATTACTAACTTAAAAAAAGATTTTATAGTACTTATAGTATCTAATAGTCCTAAAAAACGTGTTAAAATATTTTTAAATAAACTAAATATAGATGGTTATTCTTTTTCTTTAAAACCTAGTATTAGAACATTAAAGAAAATAAAAGAAAAGTATAATCTATCAAGTAAATCTATTGCCATTATTGGAGACCAATTTATTACAGATATGGGATATGGTTATAAAGGAAAAATTACTAAAATATTTGTAGATCCTATTGCCATTAAAGATTTAAAGATTACTAATGTTAATAGATTTTTTGAAAATAAAATAATGTCTAGATATAATAAACTTAATAAGTTTAAGAAAGGAAAATATTATGAATAGTGAAAAATATTGTCTTGGATGTGGAGTTAAATTACAAGACGAGAATGTTTTAGGAGAGGGATATACTACAAGCTTAGATAATGACTTATGTCAAAGATGCTTTAGAATAAAAAATTATGGAGAATATCAAACTGTTACTAAAAGTAATGATGAGTATTTAGAGATTATTAAAGGAATAGGAGAAACTAAAGATTTAGTCTTATATATTGCAGATTTATTAAACTTAGAAGAAGATATTACAAAGATTAGAGAACTTATTCCTAATAAGATGATACTTGTCTTAAACAAAAAAGATGTATTACCTAAATCAGTTAAAGAAGAAAAGATAATAGAATATTTTTCTAATTTAGATAATCCTTTTGATAAAGTTATTGTTATAAGTAGTGAAAAAAACTATAATATAGATTATTTACTTAAACAAATTAAATTATATCAAACTACTAATAATGTATATGTAGTAGGACATACTAATGCAGGTAAGAGTACTTTAATAAATAAACTATTAAAAAATTATTCTACTAGTGATAGAGAACTTACTATGTCACCACTTCCATCTACTACATTAAGTACAGTTAAAATAGATATTAATGAATATTTAACATTAATAGATACTCCTGGTCTTGTTGATAGTGAGAGTCTTGTTAATTATATTAATGAAGATGAGTTTAAGAAAATTAGTCCTAGAAAAGAGATTAAACCTAAGACTTTTCAAGTAAGAAAAGGACAATCTATTATTGTTGAAGATATTTTAAGAGTAGATTATATAGAAGGAGAAAGAAATAGTCTTACTTTTTATATGTCTAATGATTTAAAGATTAGGAGAATTTCTAATAGACATGATAATTTAAAAGATTTACAAAAAAGAAGTTATGATATTGGATTTAATAAAGATATATGTATTAATGGTTTAGGTTTTATAAAAATAGTTAATAAAGGTACTATAGATATTTATTTAGATTCTAAAGTTAGTACTTATGTTAGAGATAATTTGATTTGAAAGAAGGAATTTTATGTTAATAATTGGTTCTCATGTAGGATATAAAAAAGATAGTGGACTATTAGGTAGTGTAAAAGAAGCATTAAGTTATAAAGCGAATACTTTTATGTTTTATACAGGAGCGCCTCAGAATACTATTAGAAGTAGTATTGATTTAGATAATGTCGCTAAAGCTTATAAATTAATGGAAGATAATAATATATCTAAAGATGATATTATTGTTCATGCCCCTTATATTATTAATCTTGCTAATATAGATGAAGATAAATTTAACTTTTCATGTAGATTTTTATCTGAAGAATTAAAAAGAGTTGACACTTTTGGTTTTAAATATTTAGTACTTCATCCAGGTTCTCATGTAGGTAATGGTGTAGATGTAGGTATTAATAGTATTGTAAAAGCTTTAAATAAAGTTTTAGAAAATGATAATACCAATGTCCAAATATTACTTGAAACTATGGCAGGAAAAGGTAGTGAGATAGGAAGAAACTTTAATGAATTAAAATCTATTATAGATGGTGTTAAATATAAAGATAGATTAGGTATTTGTTTAGATACATGTCATTTAAATGATGCTGGTTATGACTTAACTAAGTTTGATGATGTCTTAGATGAGTTTGATAATATTATAGGATTAGATAAGATTAAATGTATTCATATAAATGATAGCAAAAATATAATTAATTCTCATAAAGATAGACATGAAAATATAGGTAAAGGTACTATAGGATTAGAAACTTTAATAAAAATAATAAATAATAAAAAACTTGAGAATATTCCTAAAATATTAGAAACCCCTTATATAGATGGAATAGCACCATATAAAGAAGAAATAGAATTAATAAGAGAAAATTCCAATTTACACTAGTTAATAATAAGAGCTTTTAATAGTTCTTTTTCTATGTTATAATCTATAATGAGAATAGGTGATACTAATGAATAAAGGGTTTACATTAATAGAATTATTAGCAACTATAGTAATAATGGCATTAATATTATTATTAGTAATGCCAGCGATAACGGCTTTACAAGAGAATAATGAAAATAAGCCTTATGAATATTATGGGGATAGTATAGAGGAAGCAGCTAAGATATATGTTAATAAAGAAGGGGAAGATATAACAGATATAGGGTCAAGTAAATGGCAAGGTTGTATAGATATAACTTATGAAGATTTAATAAATTCAGGATTATTAAAACCATTTGATGATGAAAATTATGATTGTAGTGTAGATACTAAAGTAAGATATACAAAAGATGAAAAAGGAAGAGAAAGCTATGATTATAATATGACATGTGTTGATAAGAGTGGTAATAAGGTATATGAGCATATTGGAATAGAAAATGATGATGAGTGTACTGTAGTTGATTTAAGTGATACTACACCACCAGAATGTGGAGAAGCGATAGGAGCAAGTACAGAGTGGACAAAAGAAAATAGAGAAATAACAATGACATGTACAGATAGAAATGGTTGTGAGAGTGTAACAAAAGTATTTGATAAAACAACAAAAGTTGGATACATAACAGTAGTAGATGGAAAAGGAAATAAAAGAAATTGTCCAGTAAATGTTTATGTAGATAAGACGGGACCAAAATGTAAAAGTAGTGGTGGTGGAGGATGGACAAAAGATGCTGTAACCTTAACAGGAACCTGTAGTGATGATGAAAGTGGCTGTGCAGATGATACTTTAACAGTAACAAAGACATATGATGCAGAAATAAATTCCACAACAGAAACACCAGGAGTAGTAAGAGATAAAGTAGGAAATGAAACAACTTGCCCTAATCAAAGTGTAAAGATAGATAGAACTCCTCCTGCATATGGAACTATATATTCAACTTGTGGTGATCCTTATGGTATAGGATTAAAAGCCTATGTTGTAATTCCATATAGTGACTATGGATCAGGACTTGGACTTAGACAGATAACTTCATGGGATCAGGTAACAGGGCCTATTAATCAAGGAGATCATAATTTTAATGGTGCTCCTGAAAGTGCTGATAATCTTGCATCTCATTATAGTTGGGTAGGTTTTGACCAAACAATCTGTGATATGGTTAATAATTGTAGTCATATTAGATATGAAAGGTTTAATCATGTATCTTGTCCATAATAAAAGGTGATACTAATGAACAGAGGATTTACATTAATAGAATTATTAGCAACTATAGTAATAATGGCATTAATATTATTATTAGTAATGCCAGCGATAACGGCTTTACAAGAGAATAATGAAAATAAGCCTTATGAATATTATGGGGATAGTATAGAGGAAGCAGCTAAGATATATGTTAATAAAGAAGGGGAAGATATAACAGATATAGGGTCAAGTAAATGGCAAGGTTGTATAGATATAACTTATGAAGATTTAATAAATTCAGGATTATTAAAACCATTTGATGATGAAAATTATGATTGTAGTGTAGATACTAAAGTAAGATATACAAAAGATGAAAAAGGAAGAGAAAGCTATGATTATAATATGACATGTGTTGATAAGAGTGGTAATAAGGTATATGAGCATATTGGAATAGAAAATGATGATGAGTGTACTGTAGTTGATTTAAGTGATACTACACCACCAGAATGTGGAGAAGCGATAGGAGCAAGTACAGAGTGGACAAAAGAAAATAGAGAAATAACAATGACATGTACAGATAGAAATGGTTGTGAGAGTGTAACAAAAGTATTTGATAAAACAACAAAAGTAGGATACATAACAGTAGTAGATGGAAAAGGAAATAAAAGAAATTGTCCAGTAAATGTCTATGTAGATAAGACGGGACCAAAATGTAAAAGTAGTGGTGGTGGAGGATGGACAAAAAATGCTGTAACACTAACAGGAACATGCAGTGATGATGAAAGTGGCTGTGCAGATGATACCTTAACAGTAACAAAGACATATGATGCAGAAATAAATTCCACAACAGAAACACCTGGAGTAGTAAGGGATAAAGTAGGAAATGAAACAACTTGTCCTAATCAAAGTGTAAAGATAGATAGAACACCACCAAACTATATTGAAATAAAAGGTCATTGTGCTAGTATTGAAGGAGATCCTACTAATAGTGGTAAAAAAGCATATGTTACATTAGTTTTTGGAGATGGTGGTTCAGGACTAGGAATAAGAAACGTTACAGCATGGGATAAAACAAGTGGTAGAATAGTCTCTCCTACAGCAAATTATAATGGTGCAAATACTGCTTCAGATTTATTGGCAACAAGATACACAGATTGGATTGCTTTTGAGCATACCATATGTGATGTAGTAGGTAATTGTCAGAACACTTTATCACAAACTTTCTATTTCAGTTGTTAATTTATAAATAATGATTAAATAATACTATACAATTATAAGACTATATGATAATATATACATATATAGAAAGAAGGTAGAAAATATGAATAGAGTTTGTTTACAATATGTTACCTGGGGGGGGGGCTATTTAACCACAACCTAAGTAATAAAATTACTTTCTTTCATAGTGTAAAAAGAATAGAATAGGTGTGTTCTATTCTTTTTATAATGTCAGAATATAGATAATTTAGATAAGAATAAGTAGTAAGGGAGAATTATTTATTATGAAAGAGAAAAATAAAAGAAAAGAGATAATTATAATAGG